>JAIPDC010000054.1 GCA_021737865.1 Rhodoferax sp. | reverse complement strand
TGCGCCTGACCGATGCCATGGCATTGCATGGTGCCGATCTGCGCATGCCGCACTCGCGTGCGATGGGTGCGGGCCTGTTTGAGCTTCGTCCCAAAGGACCTGAAGGCATTGGACGGGTGTTTTATTGCACGCAAGTAGGCCACACCATTGTGGTGTTGCATTCGTTCGTCAAGAAGACCCAAGAAACCCCCGATGCAGAACTGCATTTGGCCCGTAAACGACTAAAGGATGTGCAACAACATGGCTGATACCGACTACAAGCCTGTGCCCCACGACGCGGCGTTCCGCAAGGCGCTGCTTTCTACGCCCGGCGCTAAAAAGGCATTTGACGCACTGGAAGAGGAATACACCGCCCTGCACGCCATGCTGGATGCGCGCCAAACGGCGGGCCTGACGCAGGCCGATGTGGCAAGCCGCATGGGGACCACGGTGTCTGCGGTGTCTCGACTGGAGGCTTCGCTGCGTAGCGAAAAGCACTCACCTTCTTTTGCAACACTACGCAAATACGCTCAGGCTTGCGGCAAAAAGCTTGTTATTCAAATGGTCTGATTGCGGCATTTTGTGGTGCACCCGCATGCGGGGCGCTTGCGCCAGTTGCGCGCGTTGCGCTAACTCACAGTCCACGAGGCATCGGGCCGCCAGGTGGCTACCCAGGCGGGCAGCTGGTCAGCGGGCATGGGGCGGGCGATACCGTAGCCTTGCGCCAGCTCGCAGCCCAGTTGCAGCAGCGCGGCACCATGAGCCACCGTCTCTACGCCCTCGGCAATCACTTCTCGCTTGAAGGCGACCGCCAAACCGATAACCCCCTGCAAAATAGCCAGATCGTCGGGGTCGTCCAGCATGTCGCGCACAAAGCTCTGGTCGATTTTGAGTGAGGCCACTTGCAGGCGTTTGAGGTAGGTCAGCGACGAGTACCCGGTGCCAAAGTCGTCCAGCGCAAACATAACCCCCAGCCGGGTGCAGTCGGCTATGACCTGCGACACCTGGGCCATGTCTTGCAGTGCGCTGGTTTCCAGCACTTCGAGTTCGATGCAACCGGGGCGCACTTGCGGATGGGCCGCCAGAATGTCCTGCAGGCGCGCTACAAAATCACCCTGCTGCAACTGGCGCGCGCCAATGTTCACGCTGACGGATAGGTCCAGCCCGGCGGCGTGCCATGTCTCGATCTGGGTCAGGGCGGTGTTGATCACCCATTCGCCAACCGACACGGCCAGCGGGTGGTCCTCGATCACCGGCAGGAATGTAGCCGGGGCGAGCAGCCCTTTTTCGGGATGCTGCCAGCGAATCAGTGCCTCGGCACCGATCACTTTGCCGCTGCGCATGTTCACCTTGGGCTGGTAGTGGAGCACGAATTCATTCCGTGCCAGCGCCAGGCGGACGTGCTCAAGGCTTTCGTGGTGGCTGCGCAGGCTGCTGTCTTGCGCGGCATCAAAAAACTGGTAGCGGTTCTTGCCCGCCACCTTGGCCTGGTACATGGCCTGGTCGGCCTGGCGCAGCAGTTGGTCGGCCTCGATGTCATGCGCCTGCGGGTAAAAGGTAACGCCCAGACTGGCTGAGACCTGTAGGTGCAAATCCCCCACCTGTACCGGTAGTGCGGCCGCAGCCAGCAGGCGGTTGAGCAGCGGGACACTGGCCTGTGTGTCGTCCAGGTCGATCAGCACCGCCACAAATTCGTCGCCGCCCAGGCGTGCCAGCGTGTCGCTCTCGCGCAGCGCCTCTTTCATGCGCTTGGCCAGGGTGATGAGGACCTGGTCGCCGGTCTGATGACCGTGGCGGTCATTGATGGCCTTGAAGCCATCGAGGTCCAGGTAGGTCACGGCCAACTGCACCTGGCGCCGTTGCACCTGCACCATGGCCTGCTGCAGGCGGTCGGCCAACAGCACACGGTTGGGCAGGCTGGTCAGTGAGTCAAAGTAGGCCAGCTTCTCGACATGGGCCTCGGCTTGTCTTCTGGCGGTGACATCATGGGAAATCACGATAAACCGGGGCGGCTGGCCCGCCTCCACCAGTTTGCGCGCCACCGACAACTCAAACCAGCGCGGTCCGTCGGGCGTTGTCAGCATCAGCTCACGGCCGTGGGAAAAGCCGCTCTCCTGCGCCCCGGCCAAAGCCTCCAGCACCGCTTGCGCGGCGTCGGCAGGCATCACCTGCGTCACCGTCTTGCCCAACAGGTCTTGTATTGGCGCCACCAGCAACTGGGACTGCGGCGCGTGGGCGGCGTGGTAACAGCCGTCCAGGCCCATTTCGAATAACAGATCAGGAATGGCGTTCAGAGTGGCGGCAAGCTGTCGCTCAGACTTCTGAATATCCAGGGTGCGCGCGCGCACCTGTTGCTCCAGGCTTTGCCGGTGGATCATCTGGCGCACCTGTAATTTGACCAGGTAGGTCAACAGCACCGACCACAAGAGGGCCACACCGGCCTTGGTAGCCAGTCCTATCGGGTCGTGCCAACCACCCGCGGGGGACACGCTCAGCGTCCAGCCGCCATTGGGGACCGAAAAACTCTTGCGCACCGGGTCCGGCAAGGGTTGCGCGTTGGACTCCATGATGACTTGCACTTGTCCGCTCTCCGGCACCACACGCCACAGTTTGTAGTTGAAGCCGCGCGATGACAGCTCTGTCAATTTGACAGAGTCCAGGGCCTGGGGCAATTTGAGTACCACGTTGACGAAGCCCCAAAAGCTGGCAGTGCCATCCGCCCGATCCAGAAAAATCGGCAGCCTGGCGACCAGACCGGCACCACCTTGGCGCAGTTCCAGTGGTCCGGCCAGGGTGAGTTGGCCGGTGTTGCGTGCCAGTTGCGTCTCGGCCCGCATCACCGGGTCTTGCAACAGATTCAGGCCAATGGCTGCTTCATTGCCCTGCATCGGAACGGCATGGCGAATGATGCCGCCGGGGGCATAAATCAGCACCGAAATGCCCGGGTAGTTGGGCAACATTTTGGATGCCACACGCTCAAAGTCGTTCACATCGCCCTGTGCCTGCTGCACCAGCGTGGCCATGGCGTAAACCACCGACAGCGCGCGCTCAAGGTGCCTTTGTGCCTCGTTGGCACGGTCATTGGCCAGCGCATAGGCTTGCGTGCGTGCGACCTCAAGGCGGCTCACTTCCATTTGCCAGATGATCACGGCACTGACCATCAGCGATGTGATAAAGACCAGTAGCGCTAGCAGCTTGGGATGGTTTTCGGACAGGCGTTTCAATCGCATGGTCACGAGTATCGCACGGTGAATTGCATTCGAAATGCTATTGAATTTATAGCTGCACGCCTAGTTTTGGCACGGGCTGAACGGCCAAACAATTACGTGGACCGATGCACAAACGCCTCCAGCGCCTCCCGGGGCAACGGCTTGCTGAAAAGATAACCCTGGTACGCATGGCAGCCCAGGTGTGCCAGAAAGTCGGCCTGGGCCTGCAACTCGACGCCCTCGGCAATCACTGCCAACCCCAGGCTCTCGGCCAGCACAACCACCATCTTGGCGATGGCTGCGTCATTGGGGTCGGTGACGATGTTGCGCACAAAGCCCTGGTCGATCTTGAGCTGGTCCAACGGCAGGCGCTTCAGGTATGCCAGTGACGAATAGCCCGTGCCAAAGTCGTCCAGCGAGAAGCCCACCCCGTGCGCCTTGAGTACACCCATGGTGGCGATGATGTTTTCCACATCGTCGACCAGCATGCTCTCGGTCAGTTCCAGCTTGAGCAGCTTGGCTGTGGCACCGGTGCGCGCCAGCGTGGCCAATACGCTGGTTACAAAATCAGCCTGCCGGAACTGGCGTGCGCTCACGTTCACCGCCACCGTCAGGTGGCACAGTGCCGGGTCAGCGGCCCACATCGCCAACTGCATGCAGGCGGTTTCCAGCACCCATTGGCCGATCGGCAGAATCAGGCCCGTTTCTTCAGCGAGCGGAATAAATCTGGCGGGCGGCACCATGCCGCGCTGCGGGTGCTGCCAGCGCAGCAGCGCTTCGACCCCGGTGACGTGTCCATTGCCAACCACCTGGGCCTGGTAGTGCAGCATGAACTGCTGCGCCGGAAGGGCCTCGCGCAGGTCGGCCTCCAACGTCGCATGGGCCGACACCTGGGCCTGCATCTGCGCATCAAAGAAGCGCAGCGCATTGCGCCCGGCCGCCTTGGCCTGGAACATGGCCAACTCGGCGCGCTTGAGCGGCTCTTCATTGCTTTCCTGTTGCGCGCCCCCAAACAGAGTGACGCCAATGCTGGTCGTGCTGTGGTGGGCGCTGCCGGCAAGCACATAGTCCTGCGCCAGTGCGGCGAGCACTTTCTCGCCGACGGCCTCCGCCTGGTTGGCGGCATCCTCCATGCTTTCACTCAGGTCTTCCAGCATCACCACAAACTCGTCGCTTCCCAGTCGCGCCACGGTATCGCCGTCGCGCACGCAGGCCTTCAGGCGCTGCGCCACCTGCGCCAGCAGCAGATCTCCCTGGTGATGGCCCAGTGTGTCGTTCAGCGTCTTGAAGTTGTCCAGGTCCACGAACAGCAGGGCACTCTTGCGAGTGTGGCGGGTGCTGGCGTGCAGTGTCTGCTCCAGGCGGTCGAGCAGCAGGCGGCGGTTAGGCAGGCGGGTCAGCGGATCAAAGAAGGCCAGTGTTTCAATCTGCTCCTGATCCGACTTGCGCTCACTGATATCGGTAAAGATACCGACATAGTGGGTTACCACGCCACTTTCATCCCGGACCGCGCTGATGCTGAGCCACTCCGGGTACACCTCCCCGTTTTTGCGCCGGTTCCAGATCTCGCCCGCCCAGGCACCTTCACTCTCCAGCACTTGCGACATGGCCGCGTAGAAGGGCTTATCCTGCCGCCCCGACGACAAAATGCTGGGGTATTGCCCAATCGCCTCTTCGGCGCTGTAACCGGTGATGCTGGTAAATGCCTGGTTGACCCGCAGAATGGTGCGTTGAGCGTCAGTGACAACCATGCCCTGCTGCGACTCGAATGCAGTGGCGGCGATGCGCAGTGCGGTTGCCTGTTCACCAATCTCCCGGTGGTAGCGCTGGAACAGTTGGCCGGACCAGCGTGAGAACCCCCAGGAGGCCGCAACGCCCACGGCCAATGCCGCTGCCAGTGCCAGCAGCACATCGGCAACGTCCTGTTGAGTGGTGGCTCCATAGCGGGCTAGTTCCTGTTGCAACATGGCTCCCTGCTCGGCATCCGTGCTGGTGACTGCGACCACCCACCCCCAAGGCTGTGCCACGCGCACCAGAGCTGTTTTGTTGATGGTTTGTCCATTGCCCGAATCGATCCATGCATATTTCAGGTAGCCGCCGCCTTGATTGGCGAGTTGCTGTATTTGTGCCAGGGCCAACTGTTCGACCGGGGCCATGTCCTTGTAGAGCATGCCCTCAAGCTTCGCGTTGGAGGGAGACAACAGTGAACGCCCATCGCTGTCCATGATGGCGACATAACCGCTGGCGCCAAAACGTGAACCCCGAAGGCGCGCAATGGCTTCCGCCTTCTGGCGTTGCTCCCATTCGTCCGTGTAGTCACCGGTGCCGATCAGCCAGTCGTAGGGGGCAAAGTGGCGCACATAGGCCAGCTTGGCGGCCATCTTCTTCGGATCACTCGGGCTGTACCAGCGGTAGCTTGAAAATCCCTCGCCTTGCGGCTTCGCGGCGGCCTCGATCAGACCACGCATGATCAAGTGCCCGGTATCGTCCTGGTTGTTGAGCAGCGTCTTGCCTTCGAGTTGTGGGGAAGTTGGCAGCAGGATGAACTTGCCCTGCATGTCGTCAATGAAGTAGTAGCCGCGCCCGTTAAAAAACCGCACCGGGCGCAGCGCTTCTGTGATGAGGTGTTTGACCTCTTGCGCCGGTCTGCGCGGAGACTCCCTGGCATAGATTGCCTCCACCACCTGCATGGCGGTGTCCACCTGACTGGTCAGGCCGCTGCGCAGCACCTGGTCGGTGCGGGCGCGGGTGAATTCGATGTAGCTCAGGGCCGACGCCATCTCGGCCGCCAACCGGGCGTTATTCTGTTCCGCCGCCGACCGGCTGATGTCGTCCATCGAACTGCGGTGCTTGACAACGCTGCGCCAGGAGAAGAAGGCACCCAGTGTCAGCGTCAAAATCAGAATAATGGCTAGCGTGCCTGCAAGATGCAGGCGCGGAACATTACTTTCATTGACATCAACGCGCATGGATTAATCGATCAGCGGCAGGTTTCGGAAGGACGGCAAAAAGGTTACCACATTGCGCCCCGAGGCCAACCAAGAGACTCCAAGACAACATTCAAAGCATCATCCTAGAATCGCCCCGATGAATGTTTTGTCAAAACTATTGCGCGCGCCGACCATTGTCCTGGTAATGCTGGTGTGGTCTGCAGGGGTCTTGGCATTGCCGGTTGCCCTTGCGCCAGACCGCGCCGCCGATGGGCAGATTGATCTGACCCCCTACATCGCTCTGGTCGAGGACCCCGAGGGACGCCTGTCGGTGGACGACGTACGCAGCCGTTTTGAGGCGGGAACCGTGGCACCGGCCGCACCCAGCGGCGTCAACCTGGGGTTGACCCGCTCGGCCTGGTGGATCGGCTTTTCAATACCTCCGCAGGGCAGCCCCAAAGAGGCAGCGCAGTACCTGCTGGAACTGGGTTTTCCGACCCTGGATCGGGTTGACTATTACGCCCCTGGCAGCCAAACCCCGGTACGCACCGGCGACCTGGTCCCGTTTGCCCAGCGCCCCGTGGCGCATCGCAACTTCGTGTTCGTGCTCGAAGCCTCGGGGTCAGAGCCTGCGCTGGTGTTGCTGCGCCTGGAGTCGGCCGGCAGTTTGTCGGTCCCGCTGACGCTGTGGACGCCCGCCGCCTTTGCCCAGCACAGCCAGGTCAGCTACGCCGGGCTGGCCGCCTATTTCGGGGCGCTGCTGGCCTTGCTGGCGTACAACCTGCTGCTGTGGACCAGTATTCGGGAGCGGGTCTATCTGGATTACGTGCTGTTCGTCACCGGCCTGGGCGTCGGGTTGGCCGGCTTCAACGGCTTGGGCAATGCGCTCGTTTGGTCAGGCTGGCCGTGGTTTGCCAATTTGGCGTACCCGCTGGGGTTTGCTCTGGCGGCCTATGGCATTGCGCAGTTCACGCGCAGTTTCCTGTCGCCCAAGCCGGTGTCTGCGCGGCTCGATCTGGCCTTGCGTGCCTCCAGCGCAATTTCAGTGGTCACTGCCATCGTCTTGGTCGGGTTTTCTTACCCGCTGGGCGCCAAAATGATGACCGTGGCCACGGTCTTGGCAACCTCGCTGGCGGTGTGGACCGCTGTCTATTGCCTGGTGCGCAAAGTGCATGCCGCCCGGCTCTATTTGCTGGCCTGGTCGCTGTTCCTGCTGTTTGGTATTGCATTTGCCCTGCGAAACCACGGGCTGGTGCCGGCCAACTTTTTGACGCTGCATGGCCTTGAGTTTGGCTCGCTGCTGGGCATGCTGCTGCTGTCATACGCCCTGGCCGACCGTATTCAGACCGAGCGCCGCGACAAGGAAGCCGCGCAAGCGCAAGCGCTGGCCGCCCGACAGGCCAACATTGAGCAACTGCAGCGCTCGGAGCGTGAACTCGAAGACCGGGTCGTGGCCCGCACCACCGAACTGGCATCAGCCAATGCCAGACTGTTGCAAAGCGAGCGACAGCAACGCGAACTCGCCCAGCATGACATGCTGACGGGCCTGGCCAACCGTGCGCTGTTCTCGGACCGCCTGCAACAAGCCCTGGTGATCGCCCAGCGCGAGCGCTCCCGCTTTGCCCTGCTGTACCTGGATCTGGACAAGTTCAAGCCGGTTAACGACACCCACGGCCACGCGGTGGGTGACTTGCTGCTCAAAGAGGTTGCACAGCGCATCACGCACCGGGTGCGCGAGTCAGACACCGTGGCGCGTATTGGTGGTGACGAGTTTGTTTTCATCCTGCGCGCCATTGATACCGATCAGAGCGTGCTGCACATTGCGGAGGCCATTCGCAACACGCTTAATCAGCCGTTCCTGATGGATGCGCTCACCCTGCAAATCTCGTGCAGCATTGGTGCCGCGATTTACCCGGATGATGGCAATGATGAGCTTACGCTTTCACGCGTGGCCGATGGCGCCATGTACCAGGCCAAAAACAGCGGGCGTGACCGGGTTTGCCTGGCCCAAGCGTGCGAAAACGTCAAAATCGGCTAGCGGTAGCGGGCGACTGAATAAATAGCCCTGGTAGGCATGGCAGCCCAGGTGCGCGAGGAAGTCGGCCTGGGCCTGCAGCTCGACCCCTTCGGCAATCACCGCCAGCCCCAGGCTTTCTGCCAGTGCGATCACCATCTTGGCGATGGCGGCGTCGTTGGGGTCGGTGACGATGTTGCGCACAAAGCCCTGATCGATCTTGAGCTGGCCCAGCGGCAGGCGCTTGAGGTAGGTCAGTGACGAATAGCCGGTGCCGAAGTCGTCCAGCGAGAAGCCAACCCCATGCGCCTTGAGTGCGCTCATTTTTCCGATGATGGCTTCCACATCGTCGGCCAGCATGCTCTCGGTCAACTCCAGTTTGAGCTGGCAGGCCTTGGCCCGGTTGCGCTGAAGGGCGTCCAGTACGCCATCAACAAATGCTGCTTGTTGAAACTGACGCGCACTCACATTCACCGCCATCGTCAGGTGCGCCAGCTCCGGCTGCCTGGCCCATGTGGCCAACTGCGCGCACGCGGTCTCCAGCACCCATTGACCGATGGGCAGAATCAGCCCGGTGTCCTCGGCCAGCGGGATGAATTCGGCAGGGGACACCATGCCGCGCTGCGGGTGTTGCCAGCGCACCAGCGCTTCCACACCGACGATGCGACCCGCACCCACGACCTGCGGCTGGTAGTACAGCACAAACTGCTGCTTGTGCACGGCCTGACGCAGGTCCGCTTCCAGTGTGGCACGGGTGGAGACCTCGGCCTGCATCCGGGCATCAAAAAAGCGCAGCATGTTGCGCCCGGCGGCCTTGGCCTGAAACATGGCCAGTTCGGCGCGCTTGAGGGGCTGCTCACTGCTCTCCAGCGCCTCTCCGCCAAATAGCGTGATGCCGATGCTGGGTGTGGCGTGGTGCGCGCCCTGTTCGAGTTGAAACATCGTCGCGAAGGTGCTGAGAATTTTTTCTCCCACCGTCTCGGCCTGCGTGGCGGCCTCGATCTCGTCGTCGCTGAGGTCTTCAAGGGCGACCACAAATTCGTCGCTGCCCAGGCGCGCCAGCGTATCCCCTTCGCGGATGCAGGTTTTCAGCCTTTGTGCCACTTGCACCAGCAACGCGTCCCCTTGAAAGTGTCCCCGCGTATCGTTGAGGGTTTTGAAGTTGTCCAGGTCCACAAACAGCAGGGCATTTTTGCGCGCGTGGCGGGTGCTCACGTGCAGTGCCTGCTCCAGCCGGTCCAGCAGCAGGCGGCGGTTGGGCAGGCCGGTCAGCGGGTCGTAAAAGGCCAGGGAGTCAATTTGGGCCTGGGCGTTCACGCGCTCACTGACGTCGTTGAAGACTGCAATGTAGTGGCTTGTCGCACCACCACCGTCTTTGACCGCACTGATGGTGAGCCACTCTGGATACACCTCGCCATTCTTGCGCCGGTTCCAGATTTCACCCTGCCAGGTTCCGGTGGTTTCAAGGGCTTGCGCCATGGCGGCGTAGAAGGCGCGGTCGTGGCGTCCCGAGGCCAGAATGTGCGGTGTCTGGCCCACCGCCTCTTCTTCGCTGTAGCCGGTGATGGCGGTGAATGCCTTGTTCACCCGCAAAATCACGCGCTGCGCGTCGGTGACGGTCATGCCTTGCTGGGACTCAAAGGCAGTGGCAGCGATGCGTAGCGCCTGCTCGGATTGTTTGCGTTCGGTGATGTCGCGCGTGACGGCGAGCTGCACCGTCTGGCCATGGTGCTGCAGAGGCACGGCATGGGTCTCCAGCCAGCGCCGTCCGCCCTTGAGTCCTTGCACTTCAAAGGCCAGTTCAACCGTCTCTCCGCCCAGTACCCGCTGGTGCATGTGCTGGAATGCGTCCCGGTATTGCGGCGCAATCAAATTGAGCACGGGTTGCCCCGCAACCTGCGCCAGCGAGTCGGCCTCAATCATGGCCAGGCCGGCCGGGTTCATTTCTTGCAGACGACCCTGCACATCGACAATCTTGATGCACTCGGGCTCGGCCTCAATGATGGAGCGCAAGTGCAGTTCGCTGCTTTTCAGGTCGCGCTCGGTCGCCTGGCGCAAGGCCTCCTGGCGGCGCAAGGCGAACGCTGCACCGGCGAGCAGCAGCAGCACAACTGCCAGCAGGAATGCGACGCGCCAGGCACCGGACTGCCAATTGCCCAGAATGGTGGCCATGGACAAGCCATAAGTCACCACCACCGGGTAGTCATTCAAGGCCCGGTAACTGTAGGTGCGTTCCAGACCGTCTTTGACAACCACCTGTCGGACGGTCCCAGTCGGCCAGGCCGGCAAATGTTGACGGAACATGGGCGCGTGGGACCAGTTCTTTCCGATAACCGCATCGGACGTGGGGGAGGTGACTACGGCTGCGCCGGAGGATAAAAACAGCGTTACCAAACCATCCGGTCCACGCTCGATGGAGTCGTAAAAAGACTGAAAATACGCCGCCCGAACCATGGCCACCAGCACCCCGTCGACTGCGCCGTTAACCCTCCCAAAACGCCGGCTCACGGGCAGCAGCCATTGCCCGTCGGCCGCCTTTACCGGGCTGCCAAATACCAGCTCACGGTCGGCCCCGCGCACATGGGGCGCAAAGTAGTCGCTGTCTACTCCAGCCGCGTAGCCCCAGCCTGATTCGTTTTGGCTTGACAACACCAGGGCGCCGCCAGGCCCCAGCAGCAGCACATTCTGAATCAGTCGATCGGCAGGCAGCAACTGCGTCAACAGCCTTTGTGACTGTGCCACATCGAGCCTGCCGGCGCGGTGCAACGGCCACAGCTCCGCATCGGCCTGGGCAAGACTGGCAGCCACGCGGTGCAGGGTCTGGCGCGCATGCTCTTCCAGCACCCGGGCAAAGTTCTCGGTTTGCACCTCGGCGCGCTTGATGACTGCGGTGCGCTCGCGCTCCAGTTGTAAGCCGGTGTAGGCAATCATCAGCAACCCGCTGAGAACCGCCACCAGCATGGGAGTCAGGCGCAATTTGAATGTCATGCTATTTCAGCGCGCCCATCTCTTTGTAAAACCGCGCCGCGCCCGGATGAAACGGAATGCCCGCGCCCTGCACTGCATTGACCAGCGTGATGTGGCGACCCTTGGGGTGGCCCTGGGCCAGCGCTTGCTGTGCGGCAGCGCTGTAAAGCGACTTGGTGGCCAGGTACACCATTTGTTCATCCACCGTGTCGCGCGTCACCCATTGCGCGCCCACCGCCAGCGTTGGAGTGGCGGCAATGCCGGCATAGGTATCGGCGCTGATGGTGTCGGCGGCCAAAAACGGGCTCGCTGTGCGCATGCGCTGCGCCTGCGGGCCGTCAATGGGCAGCAGGTCGATACCCGTGGCAAGCAGGTCCGTAACGGCCTTGGCGGGTGTGCCGCCGGTAAAAAAGAAAGCGTCCAGCGTTCCGGCCCTGAGCTTGTCGCCGGCTTGGTTGGGTTTGATGTATTCGGGATTCATGTCCGACTCGGTCAAACCATAAGCAGCCAGCACCTGGCGGGCGCTGATCAAGGTGCCCGAGCCGGCCTCGTCCAGCGCCACGCGTTTGCCCTTGAGGTCGCCAATGGTTTTGATGCCCGATCCCTTTTTGACCACAATGTGAATGCTCTCGGGGTACAGGTTGGCGATCAGGCGCAAACCGAGCAGGCGCGGCTTGCCTTCAAAAATGCCGACTCCGTGATAGCCCCAGCTCGCCACGTCGGCCTGGCTTAAGCCCGACTCCAGCGAGCCACTGGTAACGCTGATGACATTGCCCAGCGACCCATTGCTGCTTTGCGCGGTAGCGATGATCTTGCCCGGCTGTGACACGGCGGCCGCCATCAGAACACCGACCGGGAAATAGGTGCCGGCCGTGCCACCGGTGCCAATGCGCAAATGCTGCTGTGCACTGGCGGTGCCCGCGCACACAGCCGCTGCGAACAACAGAACCGTGATCGGTTTGAGGGTCAGGAGTGCTCTTATTTTCATAGCTATTGGCGCAAGTAATACGTGGCATTCAAGCCATTTTCTTAGGTAAATAGGCTTTCCAGCCCCAGGCTGAGATCGCTCAGGCTGGGCAAGTCCTGCAACACGGCGTTGCGCGACAACGGAATCTTCGCTGCCACTGTGCCCGCCCACGTGTCCTCAAGATCCTGCGGGCTGAGCTGGTTTTCTTCGGCGCGTGAGCGCCAGGCGGAAATATGCACCAGAGCCCCCAGCGGGTCAAAGTCGGCTTGCGCCAGCGGATTGGCCGCGCCGGCAATGGCCCTGGAGAACTGGGTTGGAAACTGCCACCGTCGCGCCAGTTCCGCGCCCACGTCGGCATGCGTGTAACCAAAGGTCGCCTGCTCGGCGGCCAGTCGCTGGGGGTCCAGCAGCCGTAAAGTCGCATTTACCTGCAGCATCTCCTGGGGCATGCCCAGGTGCATCACCAGTTCGCCGATGGAGTGCATCAGGCCCACGGTAAAGGCCAGATCGGGTTTGATGGCTACCCGGGCGCCCAGGTGGCGTGACACCACCGCCGTGTGCAAGCTGTAGCGCCAGAATTGGCGGGCATCGAGGCCGGGGATGGCCTTGAAACTGCCCGTCAGTCCGATGCTGATCACCAGTGAGCGCACATTGGTAAAACCCAGCTTCACCACCGCATCTGCCACCGTGGCCACCGTGTAGGGCACCTCGAAATAGGCCGAATTGGCCATGCGCAGCACGTTTGCGCTGAGCACCTGGTCGGCTGAAATAAGGTCGACCAGGCGGGCTACGGCCACATCTTCGTCGTTGAAGCTGGCAATCAACTCCTGCATGACCTTGGGAATGGTGGGCAGGGCTTTGGGTTGGCGAAACAGGGTTTCGAGGTTCATGTGACAGTACTCCTTGATGCAGACGCTCTACGGCGCTAAATGTTGTCTGATGGCCAGTGCGGCCGCTGCAAACGCAGCCGCCAAGCCCTGTACCAGCCTTGTGCAGGCAGGTGCATCACCGGCCTTGCCCGTGGTTTCGATAGATTGGCACAGTTCGCCCAAAGCCAGTGCGCCCACACTGCGGGCAGCCGATTTAAGGGTGTGCGCAATGCCTGCGGCCTCGCTGACGTCGCCTGCGGTTGCGGCCACGTCGATGGCGGCAACCTGCTTGTCGGCGTTGATCAAAAACTTTTCCAGCAGGCGTTTGTGCATGGCCGGGTTGTCGCCCACCAGATCGTTCAGGGTGGCCGGGTTCCAGACCGGGAAGTCTGGTGCCATGGCGTGGTGTGCGACTTGCGGCATCCACTTGGCCAGCATGGCCCCGAGTTCGGCCAAGCGCAGTGGCTTGGACAGGTAATCGTCCATGCCGCGCTCGCGGCAGCGCTGCGCCTCGCCCTGCATGGCATTGGCAGTGATGGCGATGATGGGCAGGCGCGTGCCCACAGGCTCACTCTGGCGAATCGCTTCGGACAGTTCGAAGCCGTTCATGCGCGGCATATGGCAGTCTGTCAGCAGCAGCGCATACCGGTTGGGGGCACTCAACTGGGCATCGCGCCACATCTGCAGAGCCCGCTCGCCGTCGCCGGCCATCTCGGCGGCATAACCCAGCAGGCGCAGTTGCTCCCGTAGGACGTCACGGTTGGTTTCGTTGTCCTCGGCCACCAGGATCAACTGCCCGTTGCGCGCTGCCACATCAACCGAAGGTGCAGGTCCGGGCTCGTTCAATCCTGCCTGTGTGATGGACGGCGAAGCGCGTCCGGGCGGGGCCTCCTGCAGCGGCAGATCGACCGTGAACTCCGTGCCAACGTCGATGGTGCTGCTGGCCTGAATTTCACCGCCCAGCATGCCCACCAGTCGGTGGCAGATGCTCAGGCCCAAACCGGTGCCGCCATAGCGACGTGCCACGCTTTCGTCGGCCTGGGAGAAGGGGGTGAACAGTTTGCCCAGCGTTTCGGGGCTCATGCCAATGCCGTTATCGGTCACGCGCAAACGCAGGCCGGCGCCACCGCCAGCCAGGGTGACCGGCTCCACACGTAACACTGCCAGCCCGGTCCTGAGTGGCTGATCAGCCGAAAACTTGACCGCATTGCCCACCAGGTTGAGCAGGATCTGGCGCAACCGGGTCGGGTCTGAATAGATCCAGGCCGGCAGTTCGGGCGAGACATGGACCGACACCTCAACCGATCTGGAGACCGATTGCGTGGCCATCAGCTGCGCGACGCCTTCGACAACATCGCGCAGATGGGTTGGCACGTTTTCAAGGTCGAGCTTGTCGGCCTCGATCTTGGAAAAATCCAGAATGTCGTTGAGGATGTTGAGCAGCGCCAGCGAAGACTGATGGATGGTCTCCAGCATACGCGCCTGATCGGGA
The DNA here is from genome assembly GCA_021737865.1 of Rhodoferax sp. Taxonomy (GTDB): domain Bacteria; phylum Pseudomonadota; class Gammaproteobacteria; order Burkholderiales; family Burkholderiaceae_C; genus Allorhodoferax. The sequence goes on along the minus strand of JAIPDC010000054.1, from coordinate 4,216 downwards.
CGCAAGGCGGTTCGTTGCAGGATATCGACCATGCCAATCACGCCGTTCATGGGGGTGCGGATTTCGTGGCTCATGTTGGCCAGAAAATCTGACTTGGCCCGGTTGGCAGCCTGGGCGGCAGCTTCTGCGCGCTTGAGGTCGGTGATGTCCTTGGAAATGCAAATGATCAACAACACCCGCTGTTGCTTATCCAGAATCGGTTTGCCGGTGGTCACGATAAACCGGTCACCATCGGGACGGGCGATGCGGCTTTCTGTCGATCCGCTTTGGCGATGTTCCACAATCCACTGCACCATCGCGGAGCGCCTTTCTGCTTCTTCTTTCGGGAAGATATCGGACTGCGTCTTGCCAACGATCTCGGAGGGTCGCAGGCCAAAGTATCTGGCGAATTCGTTGTTGACGTAGCGATACTTTCCTTTGGGTGACAGGACGAAGATCGGGTCCCCGGCTTCATCCAGCAGGATGCGGTGTTTTTCTTCGCTGACGCGTAACGCCTCTTCGCGTTCGGTGGCAGATTTCAGCAGGCCATTAAAGCCATCCACCAGGTCACCGATTTCGTCATTGACCGAAACCGGCAGCGGTTGCGGTGGCAACCTGGACTGTCCGATATCCGTCAGCTTGCGCGTGGCAGTGAGCAGCGGCACCAGGCGGTGGTGCACCATCCACGCGCTGACCCACCAAATCAGGACTCCGGCCAGCAGCGCCAGCGCCAGCGCAGCCTGCAGGTTGCGTTTGAGCAAGTCATTGATCGGGGCAAAGGCTTCCTGCGTGGGCAGCGATGCACCCAGCAACCAGCCGGTGACCGGCACTTGCTTGGCCGACAGCAGGACTTCCATACCCTGCGGGCCGGTGAAAATGCTGGACCCTTCATAGCCCTCGATATAGCGCTCCATCGCCGGGAGGGTGTCTTTCGGGGGCAGTTCTTGCATGATGCGACTCTTGTCGCTGGACGTAATCATCTGGCGGTGTTGCGGAGCCACCAAAAAATAGTCCCCCGTCTTGCCATAGCGCTGTGCCGATATTTTGTCCAGGAAACTGGTGCGCCCCAGGTTGATCACACCCACCACCGCCCCCACCACTTTGCCATGGGGGTCATGGATGGGGGCCGCCATCGAAAACACCGGAGTCTTGAGACTCTTGCCCAGCACCACACGCCCAATGCTCGACTCGCCCCGCTTGAGCGCACCCACCATGTAGTCGCGCTCTGCCACGTTCAGACCCAGGCGCTTCGCCGACACGGGCACGTCGGCGATGGGGGTGCCGTCAATGCGCGTTACAAACAGGCCGGCGTTGAACATATTTTGCAGCGCCGGGCGGTCTTCCATGAAGGCCTGCATGGCGCTGTCCTTGGCCAAAATCGCCGGGGTGATGCGACCGGCTACCAGTTCCAGTGCACGCAGACGGTCCGATAGTTCAAGGTTGATGTCGGCGGCCATCTGGGTCACGGTTGCGTATTGCTGCTCGCTCAGCATGGGCTCCAAATCGCTGTGCAGCATGCGGTTGGAATGCAGGGTCATGACCCCGACACCAATCAGAAAAATTGTCAGCGCGATGAGCGCCAACCGGGTTTGCAGCGCGCGCCAGTGAAAACTTTTCCAACTCATGTTCGCTCTCCATGTGATCGGGTAACAGGGTTGGCCGCCGGTGGCGCTGGATCCACGGCCTGGCGGATGCGCCGCCTCAGGCTTGGGAAATCTTTGGCAAGCGCAAGCGCCAATGCGCTGCAGGTCGTTGCATCGGCCGCATGGCCCGCCGATTCCAGTTGCTGGCACATCTCGCCCATGGCCAGTGCGCCCACGCTGCGTGCAGCCGACTTGAGCGTGTGCGCCACACCGGCCAGCGTGGCGGTGTCGTTGGACGCGGCGGTGGCCGTGATATGGGTTACCTGGAGTTCAGCGTTGAGCAGGAACCGCTCGAGCAACCGCCGGTGCATGGCCGGGTTGTCGCCGACCAGTTCGGTCAGGGTGTCGGGATTCCAGACGGGCAGGGCGTCGTGCGGCACAGTCTCGGGACTTTCTGCTTCCAAACCGGGCTGATCGGGCGATGGCCGGAGCGCCTCTGCATTTGAGAGCGGTGTGATTGCATGCGGCATCCATTTGGCCAGCATAGGCCCCAGTTCGGTCAAGCGCAGCGGCTTGGAGAGGTAATCGTCCATGCCGCGTTCGCGGCAGCGTTGCGCCTCGCCCTGCATGGCATTGGCGGTGATGGCAATGATGGGCAGGTGCATGTCATCGGGCTCGGTGGCACGGATCGCTTCGGTCAGCTCAAAGCCGTCCATGTTGGGCATATGGCAGTCGGTCAGCAGCAGTGCGTAGCGGCCCGGCTGATCATCCTGCTCGGCCAAACCATCGCGCCACATTTGCAACGCGACGGCGCCATCGTTGGCCATTTCACAGGCGTAGCCCAGCAGGCGCAGTTGCTCGAGCATCACATCGCGGTTGGTTTCGTTATCCTCGGCAATCAAAATCAGGCGACCGGTTTGCGCGGCTACTTCCACGCTGGGGGCGTCAAACCTGGGTGAGCGCCGTCGCTCGATGGTGCGGGCGGTCTCGGTCTCGGTCTCGGTCTCGGTCTCGGTCTCGCGCGCACGCCCGCTGGCCACCGCCACGCCATGAATCAGGTCGTGGTGCAGCAGGGGGCGCGCCAGGACGCGGATCTGGGTTGCCCGGGCGAGGGATTGGGGAGCGGTCTCCCTGCTGCCAGAGCGCGTCACCAGTTGCACCACCTGCACGCCAGCGGGCCAGGGGGTGTCGGGCTCGCTAGTGCTGCCATCTTCCAGGTCCAGCACCACCACTGTGTCGCCAGGCAGGTGCGCCATGTGTGCCAGCTGCGCATGCGCTGTCGCCGGGTCGCCCACCACACTGACCTGAGCACCTGCAGCGCCGAGGTAAACCTGGAACAGGGTTGAACAGGCCACACTTGGGGTCACGGCCAGCACGCGAACGCCGCTCAGATCGGGTGTCTCGTCAGGGCCCCGGCCGCTGGGCACCGGGGCCTCGATCAGTGGCAACTCAACCGCAAATTCCGAGCCCACACCGGGGCTGCTGTTCACGCTGATGCGCCCATGCATCATCTCCACCAACCGCTGCGTGATCGACAACCCCAAGCCCGTTCCACCGAACTTGCGCGCGGTTGTGGCGTCAGCCTGGGTGAACGGTTGAAACAGCTTGGCCACCACTTCTTCGTTCATGCCAATGCCGTTGTCGATGACGGAAAACTGAATGCAGGCCACGCCATTCGGGCGCACCATCGGGTGCACGTGCAGCATGGCACGCCCCACACCCTTGGGAATGAACTTCAGCGCATTGCCCAGCAGGTTAAACAGCACCTGGCGCAGGCGGGTGGGGTCGGACATGACCCAGGTTGGCAGCGCCGGGTCCACAAACAGCGAGATTTGCGCGTTTTTGCCGCCCGCCACGTTCAGCATCAACTGCGCCACACCCTCGACCACCTCACGCAGGTGGGTCGGAATGCTTTCGACTTCGAGCTTGCCGGCCTCAATCTTTGAGAAATCCAGAATGTCGTTCAAGATGTTCAGCAGCGCCACGGACGATGCGTTGATGGTGTCGAGCATACGTGCCTGCTCGGGCTGAAGCGAAGTCTGCTGCAGGATGTCCACCATGCCAATCACACCGTTCATGGGCGTGCGGATCTCATGGCTCATGTTGGCCAGAAACTCCGACTTGCTGCGGTTGGCGGCGTGAGCGGCTTCTTCACTGCTCTGCACCTCGGCGGTTTTTTGCGCCACCATATCTTCCAGGTGATTGCGGTATTGCAACAACTCGGCGTCAGATTCCTTGCGGGCGGTGATGTCGGTGATAAAGCCGTGCCAGAGTACCGAGCCGCCTTCGCCGCGCTGGGGCTGTGCATTGCCCGCAATCCAGCGCGTCCCTGCGCTGGGATGGATGATGCGGTACTCATGTTTCCAGAGTACAAATTCGCTGGCCGAGTGGTGAATGCTTTCGATAAAGGCCTGCAGGTCTTCGGGGTGGACTGCGGCAAAAATGCCACTGGCATCCTCGTGCACCTGTTCCGGCATCAGGCCATACAGAGCGTACAAGCCCGCGCTGGCGTAGGGTGCACTGAAGTGGCCGTTGCTGTGCAGCTTGAACTGGTACAGGCAGCCGGGCACACGCGCCACGATCTGCTCCAGGAATTCCTTTGCCTCTTGTTGCGCAGCCTGCGCCTGGATGCGCTCGGTGTTGTCGGACACCAC
>JAIPDC010000053.1 GCA_021737865.1 Rhodoferax sp. | reverse complement strand
GTCCGAGATGCGATCCAGGTAGCGGGCCCGGTACAGCAACCGTGGCTGGTCTGGATCGTCGGCAAAGCCCGAGCGGTCGTGCAACACGTTGTTGCACACAAGCCCCATGCCGGGTTGCAAGGTCAGTCGAAACACGGCGCTTGAATCGGTGGCCAGCAGGTGTTCCAAAAAGGCTGCCGCGCTACGGGTTGGCGCGTCGTCCTTCCAGGACACGCTGCGTGTACGGGCGGTGTATCGCATATGCAGCGCACCGCTGGCAGCGTCGACCGAAAACACCGGACCGGTCTGTTCCGCACGCGCCACGCCGTCGTCATCCGCGCGCTCGGGAATCGTCATGGCGTGGGGCTGCATGAGTGCGCGCACCCAGTCGGGATTGGCTTCACGCAGCGCGATATAGGCCATCTCATGGTCCATGACGGCACTTTCACCACCGGTTTGGGCCCTGCGCACGCAATGCAACACCATGGCCCGGATGTGACGCGACTGCGGGTGGTAATACCCGTCGGTATGCCATTTGATGGGGCGGTTGGTGTAGGGAATAAACGCCGCTCGGTCGCCAACCTGTGTGGCCACGGCAATCGGAGAAATGCCGTCTTCGTCCGCCAGCCAATTGCCGTCCAGCCGGTGCAGACCCAGTTGCGCGGCGAGCAGCCTGGGAATGGCCTTGTCCTCAGACACCACAGGGCTGCGATAAATGGCCATATTGGCCGTCGCACACAGGGCCAGCAAACTGCTGCGCTCGGCCGGGGTCAGGCTGCGCGGATCGGCCACATCCACTACCAGGTCCTCTGAGCGCTTTGGATGGCTGGCACGCTTGGCGTCCCGCCAGAGCTGATAAGCGACGTGGTTATCAAGGTCAAACGGGGTGTTCATCAGCTTGCTTTCAGTCTCCGGTCGCGCCCGCACGGGCGGCCCGCTTTGGGCGCGGCTCCGTGGACAGCACGCCCTTCATGGAGCTCTGCAAAATTTCCAGCGCCTCCGGGACCTCGGTTGCCATCATCTGGTCGATCACCCAGCGCTGGTCCTTTTCCGGCATCAGCATCTCGATGCGGTGCCCCAGGTAGCGCACAAAGGCAAAATCAGGCCCATTGGCGTCAAAGCCAAAGTCGCCATAGTGGTCTGACAGGGTGTTGAAGAGGTCAATAAAGCGGTCAAAGTGGCTGGCCTGACCTTCGGGCGGTACACCTAACAAGGTGTCCTCGTTTTCCTGCAAAATCTCGCCCACCCGGCGCACCAGTGCGGTGATGAATTCGGCCCGCCCCTCGGCCCCCATGCGCGCGTAGGCCATGCGGTCCAGCACCTGGGTCAAAAACACCAGAACCTCCCGCGTGAAAGCAAAATACTGTGGCCCGACCTCAATACTGAAATCGGCCGAGCGCATCTGCTTGAGCGTGTTCTGCGCCACCCGCCAGGTGATAAACGCCATGGCACTGGCCGTTTGCTGTGGCGTCTTGGCAGTGCCAGTCTGAAACCACTGGCTTTTGATTCTCATCTTGGCCATGTCAGTAGACGGGTCCACTTAAGTCGGGTGAACCTTGACAGCGGAGGCTGTCTAACTCAGGAATGCCGTGGAACCGGCTCTGCCGGGCCACTGGCGTTGCCCCCTGCAAGGGGGGTAGCGCAGCGACACGCAGTGCGCGCAGCTTGGGGGTGTTCATTCAATACCCGCCCTTGCCTAATGGCTGGGGTAACGCGGCAACCTTCGGGCCCTGCTTGGCAGGGCCAACCGGAAAGAGGTCATACAAGTATTTGCTATCGACCTCAGGGCGTATTTCCGCCATCCCCTTGAGCATGGCGCGAAAGTTTGGCGTGGCACCCTCTTCGCGGTACTGGTCGCGCAGATAGTTCACCACCTCCCAGTGGGCATCGGTCAATTCGATGTTTTCTGCGGCTGCAATCACCCGCACCGCCTCGTCATCAAATACCGCCTCCAAAAGGTAACCTTGATCGTCGGCTTCAAGTTCCACGCCGTTGACGTTGTAAATCATCGCTTTTGCTCCATTGTTAAAGTCAAAAAATCTAACTACCCACTGCAGCGGCTGACTTGTGGGGAACAAACAGTCCGCAGCCCAATAACCGGTGTGGCCCCAGTCCCTGCTCCTGCAGGCGCAACGACTGCTCGGCACCCAGCCCGTGCAGCATCATGCTGAAGGTGGTCATTGCCCGCCCGTCGACCACCATGCTTTGACGCTTTCCGCAAACCCGCTCACCACCGATTGCAAGTCCCGCCAATTCAGCCTCGATGGCCTGCATAAATACGGATTCATCGGCATCGCCAGCTGCAACCCGGTAAGCGTAGAGCGTGGCGAGCGGCTGCAGCGCTCGCAGATGCACGAGCCCCAGGCGCAGCGAGTGCCCCGCCACCTCCAACTGCACCCCTGCCAGCGCCGTCAAACTGTCCAATCGATTGGCGTTAACCCGCAAGATCAGACGCGTACGCTGCGACAAAAGCGCCAAACTTTCAGGGCCGGACACCAGCTTCAGCGGATGGATACCGGCGCCCAGATCGCTGTGCAGCCATGGCAACCGCTCGGCCAGCGCGTACTGCAATGCCTGCGCATGCTCGCGCGGCAGGGCTTGCCCCTCCAGCGGGAAGATCGCCTCTACCACCTCGCCCTGGCTCACAATAACTGCGCTCACTTTGGCTCCTGTGTCTGAGCCCAGCGCAACAAGGCCTCACCCCACACCCGTGCGGAAATCGGGTCAATCTCAAACACGGTGAAGCGGCTCTTCTCGCGTATGCGCGTGCGCAGCAGGCTCATGCCCCCGGCATCATGGTCAAGCTGCTGCAATTCAACGACCTGCCCGCCAAGGGGAATGGTGAATTTTTCGAGAGGGGTTACGGTGGCCATGGTGTGATTTGGTTGGTGCCTCTATTGGGCGCAATGACCCGCACGGCGTCTATCACCGGGACGGGTGGGCCGGTATAGCCCAAATGGGTAGCACCCAATACTCAACGAGGGTGATAGCGACAGTGCTCCTGGCACCGTACGATTCAACCCCAGAAGCAGCACCTACGACCGATTACCGCGTTATAAAAAAGCGCGCTGACAGGAGACACACGATGAGCAAGAAGCAACACGACACACCCATGCTTGACCAGCTAGAGGCCGGCCCGTGGCCCAGCTTTGTCACAGGCCTCAAGCGTCTGGCCAAAGACAACGACTACATGACCGACCTCATGGGTCAGTTGGAGCACTCCTACAAAACCCGCAAAGGCTACTGGAAGGGCGGCACGGTCGGCGTGTTTGGCTACGGTGGCGGTGTGATTCCACGGTTCTCCGAAGTAGCCGAGATGTTCCCGGCTTCCAAGGAATTCCATACCCTGCGTATCCAGCCCCCCGCAGGCATGCATTACAACACCGATGTGCTGCGCAAAATGTGCGACATCTGGGAAAAGCACGGCTCGGGGCTGATCGCCTTTCACGGCCAGTCCGGTGACATCATGTTCCAGGGCGCCAGCACCGCCAACGTGCAGGGTGCCTTCGACGAACTCAACGAACTCGGCTTTGACCTCGGTGGCGCCGGTCCTGCGGTGCGTACCAGTATGTCCTGCGTCGGCGCAGCGCGCTGCGAACAGTCCTGCTTTGATGAAGCGCGTGCCCACCGCCAGGTGGTCAACACCTTCCTGGACGACATGCACCGTCCCGCCCTGCCATACAAGTTCAAGTTCAAGTTCTCGGGTTGCCCCAATGACTGCATGAACTCGATTCAGCGTGCCGACATGGCGGTCATCGGAACCTGGCGCGATAACATGCGCACCGACGAACCGTTGGCGCGCAAGTGGTTCGCCAAGCATGGCATGACCGAACTCGTCAATGACGTGGTCAGCCGCTGCCCGACCAAGGCCATCATGCTCAAGGAAACAAAGGATGTTTCCAAGGGTGCCAAGATCACCAGCGTAGCGCTCAACGACACCCAGTCACTGGAAATTGACAATTCCAACTGCGTGCGCTGTATGCACTGCATCAACGTCATGACCGGAGCACTGGCCACCGGCACAGACAAGGGTGTGACAGTGCTGATGGGCGGCAAGCGTACCCTCAAGATTGGTGATCTGATGGGAACCGTGGTTACGCCCTTCATGCCCATGAAGACCGACGAGGACTACGAGGCACTGGTGGATCTGGCGCAAAAATCCATCGACTTTTTCGCCGAAAACGCCCTGGAGCATGAACGCACCGGTGAAATGATCGAGCGCATCGGACTGATCAATTTCCTGGAAGGCATTGGCCTGGAAATCGATCCCAACATGGTGTCCACTCCACGCACCAACCCTTACGTGCGTACCGACGGCTGGGACGACGAAGTCGCCAAGATCAACGCCCGCAAATCGGCTTCCTGAAATTAGCTCTGTCCTCAACTGACTAGAAAGACTCCTATGGCAACCATGCGCACCCCCATCGAGAGCGGCGTACCGGACAACAAGCAGTACCTGCATCCCCTGATGCACAAGAACTACGCCAACTGGAAATACCACGACCGCCCACGTCCTGGTGTGTTGCACCACGTCTCCCACAGCGGCGATGAGATCTGGACCGTGCGCGCTGGAACACAGCGCCAAATGGACCTGTTCACCATCCGCAAGCTGTGCGACATTGCCGACACATATGCCGATGGCCACGTGCGCTTTACCATCCGTTCCAACATTGAATACATGGTGTCCGACGAGTCCAAGGTGGCACCGCTGATCGAGACACTCACCACCAGTGGCTTCCCGGTCGGTGGCACCGGCAACTCGGTGTCGGCCATTGCACACACCCAGGGCTGGCTCCACTGCGACATTCCCGGCACCGATGCGTCGGGCGCGGTCAAGGCACTGATGGACGATCTGCACGCCGAGTTCATCCAGGAAGAAATGCCCAACCGGGTGCACCTGTCCACGTCCTGCTGCGAGATCAACTGCGGTGGTCAGGCCGACATTGCCATCATCATCCAGCACACCAAACCGCCCAAGATCAACCATGACCTGGTGGCCAATATGTGCGAGCGCCCCACCGTGGTCGCGCGCTGCCCGGTGGCTGCCATTCGGCCCGCCATGGTCAACGGCAAGCCATCGCTGGAAATTGACGAAACCAAATGTATGTGCTGCGGCGCCTGCTACCCACCCTGCCCCCCTATGCAGATCAACGACCCCGAGCACAGCAAGCTGGCGATCTGGGTGGGCGGCAAGAACTCCAATGCCCGTGGCAAGCCGACCTTCATGAAGATGGTGGCGTCAGGGTTGCCCAACAATCCGCCACGCTGGCCCGAAGTGTCGGCCATGGTCAAGAAGATTTTGTACACCTACAAGGAAGACGCACGCTCATGGGAGCGCGTGTCGGACTGGATCGAGCGTATCGGCTGGCCCGCATTCTTCGAGAAGTGCGACCTGCCCTTCACCAAGTACCTGATTGATGACTGGCGCGGTTCGCGCTCCAGTTTGAATGCCTCGACCCATATCCGCTTCTGAGAAATAGTATGAAATTCGGTTTACTCGTTAGTGAAGGGCCGTACACGCACCAGGCGTCGGACAGTGCCTACCAGTTCGTGGTGGCCGCTTTGGCCAAAGGCCATGAGGTCCAGCGTGTGTTTTTCTACCATGACGGCGTCAACAACGCGACTCGCCTCACAGAGCCGCCGCAGGACGACCGCCATGTTGTCAACCGCTGGTCGGCGCTGGCGGCCGATCACAAGGTGGACTTGGTGGTGTGCGTGGCTGCAGCCCTGCGCCGCGGGATCAAGGACGAGGTTCTGGCCCCCGGCTTCCGCATTTCCGGCCTCGGCCAGTTGGTGGACAGCGGGATCAAGGCAGACCGCCTGGTCACGTTTGGCGATTGACAGACCCCTAGAAGAGATACCCCATGAGCGAACAACAAGCAGCACCGGCCGGCGGCCCCAAAGTGAAGAAATTCATGTTTGTGAACCGCAAGGCGCCCTACGGCACGATCTATGCGCTGGAAAGCCTGGAGGTGGTTTTGATCACCGCCACCTTCGATCAGGACGTAAGCCTGGTCTTCATCGACGACGGCGTCTACGAACTGGTCAAGGGCCAGCAGACCAAGGGCATCGGCATCAAAAACTTTTCCCCCAGCTACCGCGCACTCGACGGCTACGACGTGGAAAAACTCTATGTGGACCAGGATTCCCTCTCCCAGCGCGGCTTGTCCGAAAAGGACCTGCTGGTGCCGGTGGAGGTGCTGGACGCCCAGCAAATGGGTCAGCTGATGGCGCAACAGGATGTGATCCTGAGCTTTTAAGAACGAGGACAGAACCCCATGTTGCATATCGTCAATAAATCCCCTTTTCAGACCAGCACGCTGGACACTTGCTTGCGCATGGCCCAACCGGGCAACGCGCTGCTACTCATCGAAGACGGCATCTACGCCGCTACCGTGGGCAGCGCCACCGAGGAGCGCATCCGCGCCTGCTGCGCCACCCTAAAGGTCTATGCACTACAGCCCGACATGGACGCCCGCGGCGTCACGGCAAAGTTGATCGACGGCGTAACGCTGGTCGACTACGCCGGCTTTGTGGATCTGACCGCCGAACACACCACATCCCACTCATGGTTGTGACTTGAATTACTAATTTACTGGAGAAAAAAATGAGCTTTGAAATCAACGGCACGACCTACGAAACCGACGAAGAGGGCTACTTGCTCAATCTCGCCGAATGGACCCCTGAGGCTGCCGTGTATCTCGCAGAAGAAGAGAAAGTACCGCTCAGTGACAACCACTGGGAAGTTATCAATTTCTTGCGTGAGTACTACAACGAGTACCAAATCGCCCCCGCCGTTCGGGTGCTGACCAAGGCCATCGGCAAGCAGTTCGGCGAGGAAAAAGGAAACAGCAAGTATTTGTACGACCTGTTTCCGTATGGTCCCGCCAAACAGGCCTGCAAGATCGCGGGCCTGCCCAAGCCCACCGGTTGCATCTAAACCGCCTGACCAGGTCCGACGATGTCGCTACTGACCATTCTCTATTCGGCATTGTTCTACCTTGCCACGGGCGTGTTCGTCATCGGCCTGGGTCTGAAAATTCGTAGCTACGCCAGAACCCCCGCGCCGCTGAAAATACCAACGACACCAGCACCGACCACCATGGCCGGTGTGCGCTGGCGCATGGCGCGCGAGGTGGTCTTTTTCGAAAGCCTGTTCAAGTCCAGCAAATGGACCTGGATTTTTGGCTGGACTTTTCACATGGCACTGCTGCTGGTGGTGCTGCGTCATCTGCGCTACTTTCAGGAACCGGTTTGGTTGCCTGTCGCGTTGATTCAACCCTTTGGCACATACGCCGGTTTTGCCATGGTTGCCGGGTTGGCTGGTCTGTGGGCCAGGCGCTGGTTGGTAGACCGGGTGCGGTATATCTCCACTCCATCGGACCATCTGATGCTGGCATTGTTGCTGGCTATCGGGCTCACCGGACTGGGTATGCGCTTTGTTGCACACACTGACATCATTGCGGTGAAGATGTTTATTCTGGGCCTGATGCGACTTGACTTGCAAAGCCTGCCTGCAGACCCCGTTCTGCTGGTGCATTTGGCCCTGGTGGCCCTGCTGATGATTATTTTCCCCATTAGCAAGCTGTTACACGCCCCCGGCCTGTTCTTCAGCCCTACACGCAACCAGGCCGATAACGCCCGCGAAGTGCGCCATGTATCCGCATGGGCGGCAGCATTGGACAAACGTCCCTGAAAAACCACAGATCCAACATGGCCACCGCAGCATTCGAAACCCCAAAGCTCAAGAGCTACCCGGTCATCCCCTTGGTGCAAGTGGGGACCATGTCGCACCTGAAGCCTTTTGTGGCGTCCGCGCCCATCCAGAAAGCACTGGGATTTCCCGAAACTCTTGTCGAAGACTGGCAAGCCAAAGCCATCGCAAAGATGGGCGAGTTGTTGGAAAAATACCGCTCGCTGCAGGTTTACATGGATGCCTGCGTGCACTGCGGAGCCTGCTCGGACAAATGTCACTATTTCCTGGGCACGGGCGACCCCAAGAATATGCCAGTGGCACGCCAGGACCTGATGCGCAAGGTCTACCGCCGCTACTTCACGTTTGCGGGCAAATACTTCCCCAAACTGGTGGGCGCCGTCGACCTGACGCGCGAAGTGCTGGACGAGTGGTACAGCTACTTCAACCAGTGCTCGGAATGCCGACGCTGCTCGGTTTTCTGCCCCTACGGTATTGATACGGCCGAAGTCACCATGGCGGCACGCGAGATCATGGACTCCATCGGCATGGGGCAAAAGTACTCGAACGAGATCATCGGCAAGGTACACCGCATCGGCAACAACCTGGGCATCCCGGGGCCGGCGCTGGAAAACACACTGGAAGGCCTGGAAGAAGACACCAAGGACGAAACCGGCCTCGATATCAAATTTCCGCTCGATGTCAAAGGTGCAGAAGTTCTGCTGATCACCCCTTCGGCCGACTTCTTCTCGGAGCCGCATGTGGAAAGCCTGATCGGCTATGCCAAGGTATTTCACGCGGCGGGCATCAGTTGGACGCTGAGTTCCCATGCCTCGGAAGCGGGCAATTTCGGCATGTTCATCGGCAACTACGAGCAAATGCGCAACATTTCCATGCGGGTGCGCGAAGCGGCACAGGAGCTGGGTGTCAAGCGCATCGTGGTTGGCGAATGCGGGCACGCCTGGCGTGTGGCCTACAGTTTCTGGAACACCCTGATTGGCCCGTTTGACTACCTGGACCCGCGCTACCCGGTGCCCCAGCATATCTGCGAAGTCACAGACGACCTGATTCAACGCGGAGCTTTGCAATTTAACAAAGAGGCCAACGACAGCCGCATCATTACCTTCCATGACTCCTGCAATGTGGCACGGGCCTCACGCATGGGCAATATGCCAGGTGGCCAGTTTGTGATTCCCCGGCGCATCATTACATCGGTCGCCAACCATTTTCATGACATGGCGCCGCAAACCATCCACGAGAGCACCTTTTGCTGTGGCGGTGGTGGTGGCCTGCTGACTGATGACCTGATGGAACTGCGCGTCAAGGGCGCCCTACCCCGCATGGAAGCACTGAAGCACGTGGTGGACGACCACAACGTGAACTTCATGGCCACCATTTGCGCCATTTGCAAAGCCCAGTTCACCAAGGTACTGCCCTATTACGGATTCAACATGGGCATGGTGGGCGGTGTCCACCAACTGGTTAGCAAGGCCATCCGCCTGGGCGACAAATAGGCCCGTCCGCCCCGCTCTGGCAACCCAATAAATATCAGGAGACTCACCTATGTCCGCCCCCAACGAAACCGTCACTGTCAAACCGCTCAACTTTCGCCGCTACAAAGACGGCGACAGCAAGGTCAAGTCCTTTCAGAAGGACATTTTTGACGCCGGACATTCACACAAATGTCCTACTTACATTCAGAGCACGCCACCCTGCCAGGGCAGCTGTCCAGCTGGCGAAGACATTCGCGGCTACCTCAACATCGTGCGCGGCATCGAAAAACCACCCACCGGAATGGTATGGCAAGAATATGCGTTTCGCCGCCTGACCGAGGCCAATCCGTTTCCGTCGGTAATGGGCCGCGTGTGCCCCGCACCCTGTGAGTCGGGCTGCAACCGCAACCAGGTGGAAGACTTTGTCGGCATTAACTCGGTGGAACATTTCCTGGGCGACTACGCCATCAAGCATGGGCTGAACTACGCCAAGCCAACGGCCGTTTCCGGCAAGACAGTGGCTGTCATCGGTGGCGGCCCCGCAGGGCTGTCTGCGGCATACCAGTTGGCATTGAAAGGCCACGCGGTCACACTGTTTGATGAGCGCGCAGAGCTCGGCGGCATGATGCGCTACGGTATTCCAGGTTTCCGTACTCCGCGCGATGTGCTTGACGCTGAAATTCAGCGCATTCTGGATCTGGGTATCCAGACCCGCATGAACTGCCGCATCGGCACCGACATCACCATGGCACAAATTCGTGAAGAATTTGACGCTGTATTCCTGGGTCTTGGCGCACAGGCCGGCCGTGCCCTTCCGGTTGAGGGTGCGGACGCACCGAACTGCGTGACCGCAACGTCCTTTCTGAAGGCGTTCAATGACGGTCGCTTGCGCCATGTCGGCAAGCGAGTGGTTGTCGTCGGTGGTGGCGACACTTCGATTGACGTGGCAACCGTGGCTCGCCGCCTGGGACACATCGACAAGATCAACGAGTCTGACCGCCCGGAGCATGCCATTGCCGGTCATGTGGCGCATGACGTCGCAGCGGCTTCTGTTCGTCACGGTGCAGAAGTTACATTGACCACCATTTTTGCGATTGACAAGATGCAGGCCACCAAGCACGAGGTCGAGCACGCACTGTCTGAAGGCATCACCATTCTGGGCGGTATGGCTCCCGTTTGTGTGGTGCGCGGACCTGACGGACGCGCCACCGCACTGCGCGTCGTGCGTTGCGAAGCCAAGATCGTCGGCGGACGCCTGGATATCAAGAACATTGAAGGCACGGAAGAAGACATCCCCGCAGACCTGATCGTATCGGCCATTGGACAGGCGGTCGATTTCACCGGGCTGGAAGAATTCAACAACGGCAAGGGCGCCATCAACAGCGACAAGAACTATCAGGTGCAGGGGCAGGAAGGTTTCTTTGTCGGTGGCGACGTGGTGCGTCCGCATTTACTCACCACTGCCATTGGCCACGGCGCCATCGCGGCAGACGGCATTGACCGTTTCCTCCAGCATGAAGCGCTGGAGAAGCGTCCCAAGATTGACGTGCATGCTTTTGATCTGAAACGCAAGATGCTGGAGAAGGGTTATACCTTCAGTGAAGTACATGAGCCCATTCGTGGCACGGACAAGAGTACGGCCGCCATCCATAATTTTGACAACCGGTCGGACCGTTACGTCATTTCCCACAAAGAGTTGTTCCTGGGGCACTTCCCGTTTGTTTCCCGCAACCGCCGTGGCATCACCTCGCTGACTGCTGAACAGGCACTGGACAACTTTGAAGAACGCCTGCAGCCGCTACTTGAAGCCCAGGCGGTCGCCGAAGCAAAACGCTGCATGAGCTGCGGCCAGTGCTTCGAATGTGACAACTGCGTGGTCTATTGCCCCCAGGTAGCGGTATTCAAGGTGCCTAAAGCAAAAGCCACCACTGGGCGCTACGTTGATACCAACTACAACAAGTGCATTGGCTGCCACATCTGTGCCGAAGTCTGCCCCACAGGCTACATCCAGATGGGTCTGGGGGATTAATGGCTCCCCTGCGTGTCGCCTTCGGCGCTTTGGTATTGCTGCTGGGTCTGTTGATCGGCGGGGTAGCCCACGCGGCTGGTGCGCCGGCCTCAGGCGTTCCGCAGCCAGTGGTAGAAGCTGCCCGCGGTGGTCAGTGCGTGGAAGACCCGGCTTTCATGCGGCGAAACCACATGAAAGTACTCAAGCACCAGCGCGACGACACCCTCAGAGGCGGCGTAAGAACGGGCCAATACAGTTTAAAGACCTGCATTGACTGTCATGCCAGCAAAAGCACCAACAGTGTTGCGGCATCGGACACCAATTTTTGTCAAAGCTGCCACACCTATGCGGCGGTCAAGATCGACTGCTTCGAGTGCCACTCCAACAAACCACAGGTCAAGCCATGACGCCAGACCCTAGCCCTTCATCCAACGACGCGGGCGACGCAAAGTCAGGTCGCCGTGGTTTTATGGCCGTTGCCGCAGCCGGTATCGCGGGCATTTTGATTGCGCCAGGGGTACGGCTCATCGAGATTGCACAAGCCGCGCCAGCTACTGGTACGCCCAGCCCCGGTGCCAGCAGCAAGGTTCGCTGGGGCATGCTGATAGACAGCACCAAATGCGCCAGTGGCTGCACCGATTGTGTGACTGCATGCAATACCGAGAACGGGCTCTCTGGCGGGACCAAAACCACTGACTCGCAGTGGATTCGCAAAATCGAAATCAAGGAAGTGCGCACCGGCAAGACCCAGTCCTTGCCGATGATGTGCCAGCACTGTGCCGAACCGCCTTGCGTGGACGTGTGTCCCACCGGTGCATCGTTCAAGCGAGCCGACGGCATCGTGCTGGTGGACAAGCACACCTGCATCGGTTGCCGCTATTGCATGATGGCCTGCCCGTACAAGGCCCGTTCATTCGTACACTCCCCGCAGACCAACCAGAAATCTGATGTACCGCGTGGAATGGGCACAGTAGAGGCCTGCACAATGTGTGTTCATAAGGTTGACAAAGGGGAAATGCCGGCCTGCGTGAGCGCCTGCGCCAGCGCGGGACACGAAGCCATTGTGTTCGGCGATCTCAATGACCCCGAGAGCGAAATATCCAAGCGTGTTGCCCGCTACCCCAGCCGTCAGATTCGGGAAAACCTGAACCTCGACACCGGTGTGCGTTACCTCGGCATCTGAAGCAAAAAGGCCCTGATCCATGAAAATCGAACTGCGCCCTTTGCAGGGCACAAGCCCCGGCTACTACCTCCTGATGGGTGCACTGGCACTGGTTGCACTCGTTGGCCTGGCGGCAGTGTGGTTCATGGAGCACAACGGCCACATCGTGACCGGCATGAACAACCAGATTGTCTGGGGCCTGCCCCACGTGTTCGCCGTCTTTCTGGTGGTGGCTGCATCGGGTGCACTGAACGTGGCGTCCATGGCATCGGTGTTTGGCAAAACCGACTACAAGCCGCTGGCTCCATTGTCCGGACTGCTGGCCATTGCGCTGTTGCTGGGCGGGTTGAGCGTATTGATGCTGGACCTCGGGCGACCAGACCGGCTGATCGTGGCCATGACCTACTACAACTTCAAGTCCATCTTTGCACTGAACATCTTTTTGTACTCTGGATTCATGGGCTTTGTGATTGTTTATCTATGGACCATGATGGAGCGCAGCATGAACCGATTCACACCCGTGGCAGGCCTCTTCGCGTTCATCTGGCGCATGGCGCTGACCACCGGAACGGGTTCTATTTTTGGTTTCCTGGTGGCAAGACAAGCCTATGACTCGGCCTTGCTCGCCCCTCTGTTCATCGCACTGTCGTTCAGCTACGGACTGGCGGTGTTCCTGCTGGTACTGATGCTGGCATGCAAAGGCAGTGGACGCCCGGTGGGTGATGCACTGATGGCCAAATTTGCCCGCCTGCAGGTGATATTCATTTCGGCGGGTCTCTATTTTGTGGCCATTTACTACCTGACCAACCTGTATTTCACCCGGCACCACGCGTTTGACCGCTTCATACTGATAGAGGGTGGAATTTACACTCTGCTCTTCTGGCTCGGTCCCGTCTTGCTGGGCGGTGTGCTGCCGCTTGTTCTGCTGCTGCATCCACGCATCGGGCAGATGCGCCGGCGCATCACAGCATGCGCTGCCCTGGTGGTGGCCGGGGGCTTCGCCCAGATGTACGTCACCATCATTGGCGGTCAAGCATTCCCACTGGTGATCTTCCCCGGTCGACAGGTCAGCAGCAGCTTTTCGGACGGGGTCATCAATAGCTATTCACCCACTCTGCCAGAGTGGTTGCTGGGCTTTGGAGGAATTGCGATCGTCGGACTCATTGTTATGGTGGCCATCAAGGTGATGGGCTTTTTGCCCGAGCGTCTGGATGACGAAGCCATGCATAGTCATGCCGCAACGCCGGTCGTAGCCCACGCCTGAAGAAATTTCGCATGTCGAGCTTTCTGATTTCGGCAGCACACAAGTCGTCCGGCAAGACTACGATTTCCGTCGGCCTGTGCGCAGCGCTGTCCGCTCAGGGGTTGCTGGTTCAGCCTTTCAAGAAGGGGCCAGACTATATTGACCCGATGTGGCTGGGGCAAGCCAGCGGGCGCGACTGCTTCAACTTGGATCCCTATTTGATGGCGCCTGAGCAGATCACCACCTGCTATGCACGCCACGCTGCGACCGCTGACATCTGCATCGTAGAAGGCAACAAAGGCTTGTACGATGGACTGGCACTGGACGGCAGCAACAGCAACGCCGCCTTGGCGCAACTGCTAGATCTGCCGGTGGTGCTGGTGCTCGATGCACGCGGCATGACACGCGGTATTGCCCCTCTGATTTTGGGCTACCAGGCGTTTGATACACGGATTCGCATTGTCGGGGTTATTCTGAACCAGTTGGGCGGCGCACGCCACGAATCAAAGCTTCGGGCAGTGATCGAGCATTACACCAATGTACCGGTGCTGGGTGCGATTGCCCATGACCCCCGCCTGGCCCTGGTGGAGCGCCATCTGGGCCTGATGCCCAACCATGAGCTCGATGATGCCGCCCAGCGTGTACGCGCCATGGGCGAGTTGATTGCACAGCAGGTGGATTTGTCACAGCTTCGACAAGTCACACAAGGCGTAGCGCCAAGCCAAGTGACAACGGCCTCTGGTCACGTACTGCCATTGACCCAACCACAACCACAACCGCAGGCGTCTGGGACGGAACACATTCGCATCGGCGTGGCACGCGACAAGGCATTTGGCTTCTACTATCCCGACGACCTGCTGGCGCTGGAGCAGTCCGGCGCGGCGCTCATCCCCGTCGACACATTGCATGACACCTGTCTGCCTGAGTTGGACGGTCTGTTCATCGGCGGCGGCTTCCCCGAAATGTTCATGCCGGAACTCCAGGCCAATACTGCCCTTCGCCACAGCATTCATGCTGCGATCGAATCGGGTCTGCCGGTCTATGCCGAGTGTGGCGGACTGATGTACCTCGCTCGCACCCTGCGATGGAAGGACCAGACATACGACATGGTCGGCGCCATCCCCGCCGATGTTGTCATGCATGAACGCCCGGTTGGGCGCGGTTATGTGGAACTGCAGCCGACGGGCAACGCCCCTTGGGCCGCCTTGTCGGACCCCGGCCAGGCCACGATACGTGGACATGAATTCCATTACTCCAGTCTGGAAAACGTGTCGCCAGACCTGCAGTTTGCCTACCGCGTGCTGCGTGGGCATGGTGTGGATGGACAGCGCGATGGCATCGTCTACCGCAATGTGGTGGCCTCCTATGCCCACTTGCGTAACGGGGCAGGATGCCTTTGGGCAGAAGCGTTTTCCGCCTTTGTTCGCTCCAAAAAAATTACTCGACGCCAAGGCAATACGATTGCGGCACAAACCGTGCAGGTCAAAGGCCCCACCGTGGCGACCGACGTTGAAGGCTATTTGAGAAATATTGATGATTGGAGCGAAGACTTTGCACGCGCGCAAGCCGAGGCGGAGAATCTGGAGCTGACCGATGCCCATTGGCAAGTGATTGGATTTTTGCGTGCCTATTATGAAGAGCACCGGGTTCAGGCCCAAGTGCGTGCCATGATCTGGCATTTCGCCAAAGCATGGGGTCCGGAGCTGGGCAACAACCACCACCTCCACACTCTATTTCCAATCGGTGGCCCGCAAAAGCAGGGAAATCGTTTGGCCGGACTTTTAAAAACCAAAGGTGAACATTGATTCGCACCAGGAGACCACTATGTTTTCATTAACCCCAGCGGCAGCTCAGCAAATCCAACAGGCAGCAAGCGCTAGCGGCGCCACCGAACTGGCGCTGCGCGTTGCCGCAAAAATCGATCCTGATGGATCCCTCCAATACGGCATGGGCTTTGACGACCCAAAAGACGAGGACATGCGACTCGACCTGGGCGGCGTCGCTGTGGTCATCGGCGGCGAGTCACAAGAACTGCTCTTTGACACGGTACTCGACTACGTGGAACTCACGCCCGGGGAGTTCAATTTCATTTTCAGTGAAAGCAGTGCTTCCGCCTGCGCTACCGAGTCGGGGCCCTCCGGCGGTTGCGGCAGCGGCGGCTGTGGCAGTGGCGGTTGTGCATCCAAAGCACGCACCCATTGAAGGTCCATGTCATGAAGCCCACACCCGTTTGCGGCAAAGTCTATTTGGTTGGCGGGGGCCCTGGCGACCCCGAACTCCTGACACTTCGTGCCGTGCGTCTGTTGGAAAAGGCGGACGTTGTGGTCTATGACCACCTGGTTTCCAGCGCGGTTCTGGACTTTGTTTCAACCACGGCTGAACGCATTTACGCCGGCAAACGGCGCAATGAGCACACCATGCGGCAGGAGCAAATCAATGCCCTGCTCGTCAAGCTCGCCCAAGAAGGTAAACAGGTTGTCAGACTCAAGGGCGGCGACCCCTTCATCTTTGGGCGTGGCGGCGAAGAATTGCAGACCCTGGCGGCCCAGGGTGTTGCTTTTGAGGTGGTACCGGGTGTGACCGCTGCTTCCGGGGTATCGAGCTATGCCGGTATTCCATTGACCCACCGAGACTATGCCCAAAGCTGCATCTTTGTCACCGGCCACCTGAAGGACGGCACGGCCGATCTGGACTGGCCCAGTTTGGTAAGGCCCCGTCAAACGGTGGTGATTTACATGGGACTGGGGGGATTACCCGAGATCTGCCGCCAGATGATATTGCACGGAGCCCCAAAAGACCTTCCCATCGCCGTGGTACAGGACGGCAGCATTGCCACCCAAAAAGTCGTAACTGGCACGCTGTCCGACATGCCTGAGCGTGTGGCAGCGGCAAAGCTCAAATCCCCTTGCCTGACACTGATTGGCGAAGTGGTAAAACTGCACGACTCATTGGCATGGTTCAACCCAGCCCAAGGCACCACAGTAGAGCAGAAACCGGCGAAGAAAAGGCGTCGCGAAACCGAAGTCGTCAGTGCCTGACTTTTGGACTAATACCAATAGCCGCTTTCACACCCTCTGGAGAACTGCCGTACTCGAACGCAAAAACGGCTGCTTCGACCCGTGAGTGCAGATTGAGCTTGTCCATGATGTGGCGCACATGCAGCTTGACCGTGTTGTGGCTGATATCCAGCGCCTTCGCAATCACTTTGTTGCTGCAGCCACGGGCAACGTGATTCAGCACCTCGCGTTCACGTTCGGTCAACGTTGCGACAAGGTCGCCCATGACGGATACCTTGGGACCCGATTGCAAAATCAGTGCCAGCTTGAGGGTCATGGCGGAGGCCACCACCATCTCGCCACGCGCAGCTCGACCGATGGCATCAATCACTTCTTCGGGCTCCATGTCCTTGAGCAAATAGCCGCGTACCCCCGCGCGCAGAGCGGCGGCCATGTCGTCCTCGCTGTCGCTCATTGTCAGAATCACGACAGGTGTTTCACACCCCTCGTTGCGCACCATGCGCAACACGCTGAGTCCGTCGACCTTGGCCAGGCGCAGATCGAGCACCATCAAATCAGGCTTGTGCTCTCGTAACAGCGGCACGACCAAGGCGGGGTCCCCCGTGGCCACCACGACATCCATGTTGCCTCTGTGCTCGAGAAGTTCGGTCAAGCCACTGCGGCACAGTGCGTGATCGTCTACCAGCATGACTCGGGTCCTGGCGGTCATACGCTGGCAAATCCCTGCCTGCCTGGCGCCATGGGCAACAGCAAGCTCACCCGCGTTCCGCCGCCATCATTGGGGCCGACCACAAGACTGCCGCCCAGTCGCTTGGCACGGCTCTGCATAATCTCCATCCCAAAATGGTTGGTTGGCGCCAAACCCTTGGCCAGAGTGACGAGCGTTGACACGGACGGCTCATCCATCCCCAGTCCGTCGTCTTCAATCCGAAATTCGAGCTGCTGCGCGTTCCGGCCAATCGAAACAATGGCCCGGCGTGCCATGGAATGTTTGGCAATGTTAGCGAGCGCTTCCTGAATAATGTAGAACACCTGGACCTCCTGTTCATCGCTCAGATTCAGGCCAGACGCCGAATTTCTGATTTCCAGCGAGATTCCAACCCGATCAAAGTAGCCATCAGCCACTCCCTGCAACGCATGCAACAACCCCAAAGGATCCATCCTGGTGCGGAAATAGGTCATGACTTCGCGCAATTTATCATGCACCTCGCCTACGCCATTCTTGACATCGGACAAGTACTTGCGTGAGCGTTCATCGTCGTGCGCCAGCATGGCTTCATTCAGCAAGGGAAGCCGCATTCGGACGTAAGCCAACGTCTGTGCAATCGTGTCATGGACTTCGTTGACCATCTCCTGGCGCTCTTTCATCACCGTAACGCGTAACCGCTCACGCTCAATCCGGGCATTGTGCAACGCCTGCCCCAGCAACTGCCCTATTAGCCGCAACATGGTTTCCATTTGCGGATCGATACTCGCGTTGGAATCAAAAAACAAGTTGTAAACACCCAAAACCTGACCGCCATGGGGCAACGAAATAGCCAGCACCCTTTGGCACTGAATGCCAAAGTAGGCGTGATCGACGTGTTTGCCACAGGTTTTGACATCATCCACCCAAACCAGCACATCAGTCCCGGACGCTACGCCGCACATGCCACAGTCGCGTGAAACCAGCCGTTCGGCACTTTGCACATTCGCCGGCAGGCCTTGTTGTGCAACGAGGCTCATCGACTTCCCGTCGTCGGTCAATACCCGAACTGCGCCGGCCTGAGCGCCTGCCAGCGCCAGGATGGCAATCAGAAAGCGCTCAAGCAACGGCGTCAAATTGCCGTCCGGAGCAAGCTCTGCGGTCAGCCCAGGATCAATGACACCCGTTCCCACCGGGACGATGGGGCTGATCGATGGGCTAATTGATGGGCGCGCGAGTGTCATGGTGTAGAAGATGAGTAGATATGCTATTACATAATCGGCTGCTAATAAATCGTAGAAACCCGGGGTTGGCACATCATGACTGCCAGGACCCTACCCATTTGGGTTACATGGAATTACCCTTGTCGGCTATAGACGCATATGGGTGCCCCTGCCTCTAATAGGGGCACTCTGCACCCGCCCTGCCCGCAAGAAAAACACTACGCATGTCCGTCATACCGATTCACGATCCCACTCGCCCAGCAATGGCCAACGCCGTCAACGAGATGCGCACCACCACGTGCTACATGTGCGCTTGCCGGTGCGGCATTCGGGTCCATTTACGCAACGGCGAAGTGCGCTACATCGAAGGCAACCCGGATCATCCACTGAATCAGGGCGTCATCTGCGCCAAGGGTTCCTCGGGCATTATGAAGCAGTATTCGCCAGCCCGGCTCACCAAGCCCCTGTTACGAAAGCCTGGCAGTGAGCGCGGTGACGGGCAGTTTGAAGAAGTCGAATGGAGCGTTGCTTTCTCCATGCTGGAAGATCGCCTGAGAAAAATTCGCGCCACAGACCCGAAGAAATTTGCCCTGTTTACCGGGCGGGAC
>JAIPDC010000052.1 GCA_021737865.1 Rhodoferax sp. | reverse complement strand
CGCCGCGCCCGCAAGGTCGGACTGACGGCACCGGAGAACGCCGTCGTTCTGGCCTATGCCAAGATGGCCGTGTTTGACGAACTGGTGGCCAGCAACCTCCCGGATGACCCGTTCTTTGGCCGGGCGCTCAAAGCCTACTTCCCGCAGGTACTGACCGAGAAATTTGGCACCGCCATTGGCGCACATCCACTCAAACGTGAAATCATTGCGACCCATATCACCAACACGGTTCTCAACCGCACCGGCGCCACTTTTGTGAACTTTATAGCCGCGGAATCGGGAGCCGCAACGGCCGATGTGATCCGCGCCTTTACTCTGGCCCGGGAGATCTTTGACCTCGAGCCACTGTGGGACCAGCTCGATGCGCTGGACTACAAGGTCCAGGCAAAGTTGCAACTTGACTTGTTATCCAAACTGATCGCCATTGCCCAACGCGCGTCACGCTGGATGTTACGCATCCGCGCGCAAGGCACGGACCTGCCGACGCTGATCCAGCGCTATCAACCGGCGGCGCGCGAAATGAGGGCGAATCTAGCCCATTGGTTGCCTGCGACGGCACAAACCAGCTGGCAGATGGCCACCGACGCACTGGTGCAGGCTGGTGTCGAAGCCACGCTGGCGCAGAACCTGACGGCATTGGAATTTATTTTTCCGGCGTTGGATCTGGTCGACCTCGCCCAAAGCGCCAACACCGCTCTGGAGCAGGCGGCGCGCGTCTATTTCGAAATTGACACCGAACTGGGTCTGACCCAATGGCGCGCCCAGATCAACCGCCTGCCGACCGATACCTTGTGGCAGACACAGGCGCGCGGCAGTGCCCGCGACGATGTGTACTCCATCGCACGGCAGATCACGTTAGGGCAGCTGACACGCAACGAAAAATTGTCAGATTTGCAAAGACAGCACAAACAGTCGATAGAGCGACTGCAACGCCTGCTCACCACCATCAGCACCCAATCAGCGGATCTGGCCCCGGTATCGGTCGCCTTACGCGAACTGCGCCATCTGGCATAGGCGCCCTGAAGCACCTCGGATGAACAAGAACCAAATCGAGGCGTTTTTCGTCACCCTGCAGGATGCCAACCCGCAGCCGGTGACCGAACTCGAATACACCAGTGTGTTCGAGTTGTTGACCGCCGTTTTGTTGAGTGCACAGGCGACTGACGTGGGTGTCAACAAGGCCACCCGCAAGCTGTTTGGGGTCGCCAACACACCCCAAGCCATTCTGGATCTGGGACTGCAGGGACTGGAAAACTACATCAAGACCATTGGTCTGTACCACAGCAAGGCAAGACATCTGCTGCAAACCTGCCGCATCCTGGTGGATCAGCATGGCGGTGAGGTTCCACGTACGCGGGCGGCCCTGGAGGCTCTGCCCGGTGTGGGCCGCAAGACCGCCAATGTGGTTCTGAACGTGGCCTTTGGCGAACCCACCATGGCGGTTGACACGCACATCTTTCGTGTCGCCAACCGCACAGGACTGGCGAAAGGCAAAACCCCAATGGAAGTCGAACGGGGATTACTCAAACACATACCTGAACGCTTCATGGTGGACGCACACCACTGGCTGATCCTGCATGGCCGCTATGTGTGCCAGGCGCGCAAACCCCGGTGCTGGCAATGCGGTGTCAACCAGTACTGCGACTACGATGCCAAAACGCCCCCGCAGGCGGTGAGGAAGTAGGCCGGTCAAACCTCAGGGAGCGGCCAGCGAGGCCAGCACGCCGGCCTCAAAATGCCTTTCAATGTAATCAGCCAGGCCATCAAACACGGTGTCCAGCGTTGGCACACTGGCGCCAAACAGGGCTTGTAACACCGCTGGGTCTTCAAACAGGCCGTGCAAGTACAGGCCCAGCACATTACCTGCCCCATTGCACCAGCCGAGGCCACCCGGCAAAACGGGGTGCGCCACATCGCCCGCAGCCGCCATGGCGGGGTGCTGTGCGGTCTGCCCGTGGTGGATTTCATAACCAGAAACGCAAACACCACCCAATGCAGCCCAAGCCCGGCTGGCGTGCGCGTTCAAGGGCGCAAACGTCACTGAGGTATGCCGGACCGTCTTGTCCTGTGCAAATACTGTAACCAGCGGCAGCAGGCCCAACCCTGGCGCGTTGCCATCAATGCCATGGGTGTCAATCAAGGCTTCGCCCAGCATCTGCAGTCCGCCGCACACACCCAAAACCGTACCGCCCTGACCTGCGTGCCGGGCAATCGCCGCGTCCAACCCCTGGCTGCGCAACCAGGCCAGGTCACCTGTGGTGTGCTTGGAGCCGGGCAGGATGATCCAGTCCGTGGCTGCTAAACCGCCCAGTTCCGACGGGCTGCGCACCCACTGCAGGCGCACGCCGGGAATGTTCTTGAGCGGCTGGAATTCATCCAGATTGCTGATGCGCGGGTAGGCAATCACTGCGATGCGCAAAATCTGCGTGATCGGCGCTGGGCCGCCCCGAGCCACGAAAGCCCCCCCGGGGGGGAGCAAGGACACGTCAGTGCCGAGCGTGGGGGTCATATCAAAAACGCCGTCTTCTTCCGGCAACCCATGCTGCCACCACATCGGCAATGTGGCCACCGTAGGAATACCGGTCAGCTCCTGCAACATCTGCGGCGCGGGTGCCAGCAGGCTAGCATCGCCACGAAACTTGTTCAACACAAAGCCTTTGATCAGTGCTCTCTCGTGGTCGGGCAACAGTGCCCAGGTGCCATACAAATGTGCAAAAGCACCACCCCGGTCAATATCGGTCACGAGCAGACAGGCCGCATGGCAGTGCAAGGCGACGCGCATATTGACGATATCGCTACTCGCCAGATTGATCTCGGCGGGAGAGCCCGCCCCCTCGATGACCACCACATCGTTATCGGCACGCAGTTCGTCCAGCGCCGCCGCGATCTGGGGCCAGACCTTCAGACTGCGACCGCGCCATGACATGGCCGTCAGCTCAGGGCTCACTTCTCCCATCAGCACCACCTGGCTATGCGTATCGCGCTCGGGCTTGAGCAGCAACGGGTTCATGCGGACATCGGGCACCGCCATCGCCGCCAGCGATTGAAAATACTGCGCGCTGCCGATTTCGCCCTGCCCACCGTCAGTGGCCACCACACGTGCGTTATTGCTCATATTCTGAGCCTTGAAGGGCGCGACTTTCAGGCCCTGGCGGGCGTAGTAGCGGCATAGCGCTGTGGTGAGCCAACTTTTCCCGGCGCCGCTGGTGGTGCCCAGCACCATGATGCATTTGGCGGTCATAAACGCACATTCTGCGTAAAAATCACTGTCAAAACTATAGCTGCTTGCGCATACCCCATAAGGCCTAGAGTCATATTTACCTCTTAAATTTGAGCACAGACAGGTGCGCCATCAACCATTCGAAACCGATGCGCTCCTGCTCCAGGCGCACACCGCGCAAGTCGCCAAAAAGTAGGGCCTCCGCAATGGACAGACGCGGCAAATCTCGCAGCACCGGCTGCGGCTCTTTGCCCCACTGGGTTTGATGCGCCATCAAAGTCGCATGATCCATCAACAAGGATTGCACCTGCGGCAACTGGGCGCGCAGTTGGTCCAGAATGGCAAAGCCGTGGGTGTCAATATCGCCCCAATAGCAGATGCAGCACTCTTGCAACCAGTGGGCACCGGCCAGCACCTCGAAGCCGTAGCCCGCACCGAAGATCACCATGCTGTCTGCCAGCGGCGGAAAAGCCAAGAAATTAACCTCATTCTCTGTAATGAAGACCCGCCTGATCGGTGGCGACAGGCGGGCAAAGTCGGCTTGAGTCAGCGTGATGTCCTGGTCACCCACCCCCGGTAACAAATCCGGGGCCAGCAGGGCCACAGAAGCGTCCAACACACGGAAACGGACGCGCAGGGGCTTGTCCTTGAAGCCGTAGCGGCGGCAAAACTGGCTGGCACCAACGGCGCTGGCATCAATGGCATCCGGGGGCAAGGCCAGGTCCAGCAACTCCGAGAGCACGCCCCGCATCTCCTCCATGAATTTGCTGTCAACCCCGGCCAGGTCCACCTGCCGCAAATAGATGCCAGGGCGCGGATGCACCTGCAGCCAAGACACCACGTTCAACAAACGCGGCCAGGCGTCCGCCAAGGCCAGCGCGTTCATGGGTCGTTTTTCCAGCCACGACAGCAAGGACGTGTGTTGTTCGCGCGTTAGTTGCACCAGATGAGCAAAACGCTTGGCGTCCTTTTGCTTGCCCAGCAGCGCCAGCGCATCGTCCAGCGTGTCAAGCCAAACCTCATCCGGCACGGCGTTAGAGCCCAGTACGCGGTGGCGGAATTCGCGCATAACAATACGCCAGCGCGGCGCACTGTCCGCAGGAGCGTTGCAGCCCAACTCCTTCATCCAAGCCCGTACATCGTCAAAACGTTCGGTCAACTCGGCGGAAGTTGGCCCTTTCAGCCGCAAGCGCCTGGGCAGCATCGGCGCTCCCAGCACCCACGAGCGCAGCAGGTCGCCTCTGTCCCATAGCTTTTGGACTTGGGCGCGCAAGTCGGTGGGGGTGGTCCAGGTCATGATTTCAATTCCACCAGCCTCTTCTCCTCCTGGTACGCCTCAATACTCAAATTACGCAGCCGCGAATCCCGCCCCTCGGCGTTGTGCACAAAACCCACGCTAGATACAAAGGGCTCGATGATGTGGATTTTTTGCAGCGGAGTAACAATGAGAAGCTGTAGGTTGAGCTTCTCAAACAGATCCAAGCCATATTTCGCCGACTCGTCAGAGCCGCGCCCGAAGGCTTCGTCAATGACCACGAACCTGAAATTTTTGGAGCGCATTTCGCCCCAGGCCAAACCGAACTGGTAGGCCAAACTGGCCGCCAAAATGGTGTAGGCCAGCTTCTCTTTTTGCCCGCCCGATTTGCCGCCCGAGTCGGAGTAATGCTCATGCTCACGCTTGTCCTCACGCCAGCGCTCGCTGGCGGCGAACACGAACCAGTTGCGCACATCTGTCACTTTGGCAGTCCAGCGCCGATCTTGTTCGGTCTGGCCTTCGCGACCACGCAGACGCTCGATGATGTGCTTGACCTGCAAAAACTTGGCTTCGGAATACTGGCTGTCTTGCCCACCACCAGACCCACCACCCAGGGCCCCGTCCAGACAGCTACGCAGCTCGGTCTGAAAGTCGCGCACTTCCGCATCGGTGGTGGTCTGCAACTCCAGCGTAATAAAGCGCCCTGGGTTGTAGTCAATCTGCGTGAGCGACTGGTTGATGCGGGCAATACGCTCCTTGATGGTTTCGCGCTCCTTGCTGAGCTGCGAACTGAAATTGGCCACTTCGCGTATGGTGTTCTCATTAAGCGAACGTTTGAAATCCGCTTCAAAGCGCGGTAAGTCGTCGGCCACCAGGCGCTTTAGCAGGGCGCGATATTCGTGAGCGGAGCCCACCGACACATCCACCTCCTGCGTTTCCACCGGAAAGCGGTTGCTAAAAGATCGCATGCCATCGATGATCTTTTCCAGCACGCGCCGGGCGCGACCATCCTCAGCATCAATGGCTTTTTGCATGCCGTCGCGCATCTCACGCTCGCGGACATCACAGGACTCCACCGTCAGCGCCGACAGGTCCTTGATCTCTCCTTTTGCATCAATCTGCATCGCATGATGCAATGTTTCCAGGCGCGGCACCTGCTCGGCAAAGTCTTGCCCGGCCTCTGCCATCAAACCCTCGGCATCACGGCGCAGCGCCTTGGCGTCCATGATTTTTTGCTCGGTTTTGGAACGTTTGTCACGCTGTTCGATGAGTTGCGCTTCCGTTTTCTTCAGCTCGTCTTCCTGCGCTTTCAACTGCTGGGTCAATGTGGCCAACACATCAGAGGCCGCCTCCAGTGCAGTCCGCTCATCTTTCAAGCGTGAAATTTCTCGGGCGTTGGCGGGCCAGTCCAGGTCGCTGTAGTCCTGAAACTCCACCAGCTTGGCCAGGTTTTCCATGCGCGCACGAATAGCGGCCTGCTCCCGCTGCAAATCACCAATCTTTTTGCCGACCTCACCCAGCCGGGCCTCAAGCACGCGCATCTTGCCTTCCAGCACGCCCAGCTTGGCGACATTGTTCCAGCCCAGCACATAACGGCTGCGGTCGTCCAAGCGGTGGCGATCATCCTTCTCGTGGCGCTCGCCCCCGGCCTTGATTTGCCCCGCACGGGTAATGGCCCGGGGCTCGGCGCGGAACTGCTCTTGCGTGCTGCAACAGGCAATGTCAAAACGGCGCGCCACCTCATGTTCCAGCCACGCGTAGAACGGTGAATCGGGCTTGATGGCAATCTTGCGCGCCAGTGACTGCGCGTGCAGGGGGGCATGGGATGCGCTGCCATGGCGCACCCGGTAGTACACCAACCGCCCTTTGAGGTGGGTGTCATCCACCCACTGCACCACACGGGCGTAATGCGCGTCAGGCACCAGCAATGAGAGAGCAAAGTTGTGTAGCACACGCTCCGCCGCGCCCTCCCAATCGCGCGCGTCGTCATGCACCTGCAGCAGTTCACCGGCAAACGGCATGTCGTCTTCACGCAAACCCAGTGCCTGGCACAGCGCGGCGCGCAGGGCGATTTGTGAAGATTCAATATTGCTGCGCCGGGCACGCAGGCTTTTGACGTCATCCACCAGCACTTGGTGCTCGCGTCGCCCCTGGGACAGCTCCACACTGTGTTCGGTGACCTCGTTTTGCAACGCCACTTCGCGCTCGGTATCTGTGGCGTGCCGCTGGGCACAGCCTTGCTGCTGGGTTTGCAATTCTTCGCGGTTGGCCACCTGCAACAGGCCCAGGCTCCTGCGCAGCTCGTCGTATCGCGTGGCATTCTTCTGGCGCTTGTCCAACTCGGCCTGCTGGCGTTTCACTTCCGCCTCGATTTGCGCGATGCGGTCGCCACCACTCTGGGCGATGTTTAGACGCAAATTGCGCTCTGTGTCTTGCTGCTCGTTCTTGCGATCTTGCAAGCGCTCGACCTTAGCGGTTTCACTGGCCAAGTTGGTGTGCAAATTCTCCAGGCGCTGCTCCAGAAGAGTGAATTTTTTCCCAGCAAACCAGGGCTTGAGCGCTTCGCGGCACAAGCGCAACTCGGCCACACTCGCCAGCAGTGCGGCGTGTCTGTCGCAATCCGCCACCAAAGGCATCAGTAAATCGACCTGCTCCTTGGCCTTGAGGACGGCAGCGTGGGCGCGGCTCAGGTCATCAAAATGCGCCAGCAGCCCGGCAATGCGCGGTGCAACATCAAAGGGCTCCAGCATGTGGTGGCGCACAAAGTCGGTCAAATTGCCCACAGACTTCATGGACACAGTCTGGTGGAACAACTCCAGCGCCTGCTCACCCATGTTGCCAAAGCGGCGGCGAAAGTGCGCGCTGTAGGGAGGAAAGCTGTCAAACAAGGCTACCCCGCTTTTTCGCAAACGCACGCGCAAGGCGGGCACGGCTGTGCCGAAGTCAGAAAAATCTTCGGTCAGAGACAGAGCCTTGTCCGCCACAGCATAGAAGCGCTCGGGCTGGCCAAATGTGTCCTTCATCCAAAACACCTGTGCCAACGTCACCGTCTGGTCAAACCCGGCGTTGTGGAACACGCCCAGAATCACCGCGTAGTGGCTGGCATCACGCAGCGCCACGGGCTTGGCGTTGCCACTGGTCTCATTGCGCTCGGACTTGTAATGCCCCAGCACATAGGAGCGCAGCGAACGCTCCCGTGCGTCAGCCCCGGCGGCTTTGTTGTAGGCAATGCGCTGAGCGGGCACCAGCAGCGTGGTGATGGCGTCCACCAGCGTGGACTTGCCCGAGCCGATGTCGCCGGTCAGCAAGCCGTTGTGGCCATTCAGATCCAACGTCCACACGCGTTTGTCGAAAGTGCCCCAGTTGAAGACCTCCAAGCGCGACAGGCGAAAGCCAGCCATGCCTGGCCCTTCGACAAGCTCAGGGCGAACGGAGGCAAACAGATCGTCCGTTGGTTTGCTATCACTCATCTTGCGACTCCGTTGTGGTAAGCGCATCAGGGGCGTTCAGTTGCGCAAGGTAAGCCGCCAGGCGTTGGTCAAAATCGGCCAACCACTGGGCATCGACAAAGGCCTTGAGGATGCGGCGCACTTCAAACACCGGTTCTTGCGTTGCACGTGTCGATCCCCTGTCAGTCTGGGCTTTGAGGCGGCGCACAAAGCCCAGTTCAATCACCTTGTTGAGCTGTGTTTCGATCTGGTCAATCAGGCGCGACTCGTTGGAGCCCGCGGGCAGAAACACGCGCACCAGCTCTACCACCGCGCCGCGGGTCAAGATCAGCCGCGTGTCGCCGCCACTGGCATCGAACTCGGCCAGCTTCTTGCGCAACAGGGCCAGCAGCAAACTCACCTGAAAGCTCAAGGGCTGCCGACGCACCAAACGCGGCAGCTTGGGCGCCCCCTCAAGGTCTTGCGGTAGGGAGCGCAAAAAGGCATAGCCCTCGGCCTCGTCCACCACAAGTTCGAGTGCCATCACCATCACATAGTCTCGCACGCGAGCTTGCAATTGCAGCAATGCGGCCCACTGGGCTGCATCGTCTTCGCGGTACAGCACTCCTTTGAGCAAGGGAACGATCAGGCCGGTCAGGTCATGCTGAGACACGCCGGGATTGGCAAGAAGCGTGTCGACCGTCTGTTCTTGGGTCATCTACGCAACTCCAGGGTGGGCTTTCAAGGGGCCACCAATTTAACCGGCGGCTTCCAGCCTTTGGCGGTGGCTCGCCGTGCAAACTTCTTATCGTCAAACGTGGCCATGCTGGTGCAGTGCCGGCTTGAGGCATGGTGCAGGGCATCAGCAAAGTCAAAACCGTCACCCAAGGCGGCGACGGCCAGCTCCACCGCCACGCGGTCCTCGATGTTCACATTGGGCATGGCCAGCAAATGCGTCAGCACGGTGAGCACGTCTTCGGGCAGGCTCTTGTAATAGCCCCGCAGCACCCACTCCAGTTCCAGCACCACTGTCTTGCTCACAAACAGGGCCTTGCCGCTTTCCAGCAGCTTTTTGGCCGCAGTGCTTTGCTTTTGCGACGGCATGTCACTGCTGGCCACGTAGTAGCGGGCCAGCACATTGGTGTCCAGTGCGATCATGGCGCGTCGATAGCCAGGCTGGCTACATCAAAGTCCGCAGGCACCCCTTGGCGTCGGCTCTTGATCACACCAAAACCACTGGCCTGTGCCTGCCCAGGTGCACGTGCGGGCCGCAGGGCGATGTGATCCCCTTCGATTTCAAACGTAATGGCCATGCCCTGCTTAAGCCCGAAATGCTGGCGCACATCCCGCGGAATGGTGACTTGGCCCTTGCTGGTTAAAGTAGTTTGCATCGCCGAACTCCAAAAGTATTACCCGGTAATACTAACATGAATGACATCTGCACAACCCTTCAATCCCTGACAAAAATAACGCGTGGCAAGCGGGCGCGGCGGGTCACCCAGCCACCCGCTTCATCCGGCACGACCCACACCACCGTGTCCTGCTTAGCCTCGTCCACCACCGAGCCGGATGACTCGCTGGCCAGTTGCAGGTAGGCCACCAACTCGCCCAGGCCCTGCTGCAGCGGTCGGGTATGCAATAGTTCCGCCAAGGTGACCTGCGCTTGGGTTTGCAGAGACTGGCGGATGTGCGCGGACAGCGCCACCTTGTCCACCCGCACCTGCGAGAACAACACGCTCGCATCCATGTCCGCGTCCCCTGCCTGCAAGGCCACGCTGGTCAGCACGGTCTGCAACGGTGGTTGATACAGCGGGCGCTCCAGCGGCAACTCCACACCTGCGCCAATCTCGTCGATCTGCATGAAGTCCGGGATGCGCAAAGTGGCCGGTGCCGCATCGCGTAGCGTCAAAGCCTTGCCTTCAATGCCACGCAGAATGTCCATGATGCGGCGGTTCTCCAGCCAGGCCTTATCGTCTAGAAAGCGGCGCAACTGCTGAGACAGCTGGGCCACGGTGCGCTGGGCGTATTCACCGGCTTCCAGCCAGTCGTAATGCACGCGCTTGAGGCGCACATCGGGCTCAAGTGCCGATACCGGGGGCAAGTCCAGCACCCGCTCCAACAACTCGGTGAACTCTTCCTGGCGCGACTGCGACATCAAAAAGTCCCAAAACGCCCGAAAGCTCTTACCCTGATCCGACTCGGCGATAGCATCGCGCTCACCCATGATCTCTTGCAGCAATGTGCCCTTGGCACCATCCCACAAGGCAATGCGTTCACGCACGGTGCGGTCCAGCGCACGAAAATTGTGCTCCACTTCACGAAAGTCCGCCAACAGCTCGCGCGCCAAACCAGTGAACTGCTGAAAGCGGTCTTTCAAAGCCGTTTCGTCCAGCAAGGCCATGTTGCCCTCCGTCACCCGGGCGATTTCCGCGTCAATGGCATCGCGCTGCTTGTGCAGCTCGGCAATGCGGGCCTGCGGGTTGGTCTCGGCACCAAAACTCATTTGCTTGAGCAGGCTAAACAGGGTGAGCAAACGCGATTCGGTGCCGACAAAACTGCGGTCTGACAAGCTGCCAAGCCACGCCAAAGCCCGCTCGGTGGGCGGCGTCAGGTCGAAATGCGGCTCGTCAGAGCCCGCCGGGTAGAACTTGCGCAGCCAGCCCTTGTCGTTGGCAGCCCAGTCGTTCAAATACTCCTGAGCTGACTTGGGGAACGCTTTGACCCCGGCCTTGGTACCCAATTGCTCGCGCAGTCCATACAGCGTGTCTTCCAGCGCCTCGGCCAGATTCGACTGCGCCATCACCCGCACATTGGGCACCACAAACACCCGGTGCAAAAAACTCGCCACCAGCGGTGCAGAGTCCGCCGCCAACAAGCGCCAGGCCGGGTGCTGGCGGCGTTGCAGGTCAAGCGTGGCGTAGTCGAGGTTCATGTCACCAATTGGCTCTTTCGTCACAAACGCGGCAGCACCACCCACTGCCCGGCCACGGAATGAATGGACAGACGTGCATCAAACACCTGCTCGACCGCCGCGTGCGTATCAGGGTGGTGCGCTGCGCCGTGGTGCAGCACACGCCCCTCGGCCATGACCACCACTTCGTCCGCGTGCAATGCCATGGACACCTCATGCAGCACGCTGACCACGGTAACGCCGTGCGCCACCAGGTCTCGCACAATGCCCAGCCAGTCCGCCTGGTGTGGCGGATCAAGATTGGCCAGCGGTTCGTCCATCAGCAGGACCTGCGCCTGCACGGCCAGAGCACGGGCGAGCAATACGCGCTGGCGCTCGCCGCCAGAGAGTTGCCCCAGGGCGCGGGCACGCCAGTCCCAAGCCTGGGTGGCCCGTAGCGCCCGCTCCACGGCAGCATGGTCAGCCGCGCTCGGAGACGACAACCAGGGCTGGTGAGGCAAGCGCCCGAGCATGGCCACGTCAAACACGGTCAAATCGTCGGCACTGGATTCGTTCTGGCCCAGCCAGGCCAGTTGCTGGGCGCGCTTTCGACTGGGAATAGCGGCCAGAGCCTGGCCCAGCAGCTTCACTGAGCCGGTATGGGGCAGCAGCCCGGCCAATACCTTCAGCAAAGTGGATTTTCCAGCACCGTTGGGGCCGACAATGCTGGTCCAGCAGCCGGCAGCAAATGACACATCGATGCCATGCAATATCTCGGAATTTCCGAGGTTAGCCCTAGTGGAATGAGCGCTGATAGCTATTGAATTCATAGCAAACCACTCCTTGCCACACGCTGGCGCATCAGCCACAGCAAGTAACCGCCACCCAGCACGGCAGTCAGCATGCCCACCGGCAATTCCTGCGGCGCAATAACCCAGCGCGCCAGGATGTCGGCCGCCGCCAGCAAGGCGCCTCCCATCAGACTGCTCAATAGAATCAGACGGCCATGGCTGGTCTTGACCACCGTGCGCACCAGGTGCGGTGCAGCCAGCCCCACAAATGCGACCAACCCGGTCTGAGCGACCGCCGTCCCGGTAGCCAGAGCCAGGACTGCGACCAGCGCCCGGCGCAGACGCTCCAGGGGCAGGCCCAGACTGGCAGCAGTCGCTTCACCCAAAGCCAGACCGTCAAGCACCGGGCTCAGTGCCCAGGCAGCCGCCATGCATACCAGCCAGGTAGCCGCCATGATGCTGCAAGCGCTCCAGCCCACGTAGCCTGTACTACCCAACATGAACGACTGCATGGACTGTAAAAAGTCGGGCCGCGCCAGCATGATAAGTTCCTTGGCTGCACCCAGCACCACGCCTACGATCACCCCGGCCAGCAACAGGCGCAGCGTATGCTGCACGCCCCTGGCCAGCAGCAGCGTCAGCAGCACACCGGCCACAGCGCCGGCAAAGGCCCCGGCGGTCAGCCCCAGGCGCATCAGCCAGTGGGTGGCAAAGGGCGACACGCCAAACAGTACCAGACTCAGCGCCACGCCCAATGAGGCACCCGATGCGCTGCCAAGCAAATACGGATCGGCCAGAGGATTGCGAAACAGCCCTTGGGCCACGGCACCGGCCAGGCCGAGCAGCGCGCCAGCCACCCAGGCGCCCAGTGTGCGTGGCAGGCGAATGTCCCACACAATCTGCAGCGCCACCGGGTCTTCCACCGCATTTAAAATGCTCGCAAACCCGGTACTGCCAACACCCACACCGAGCAACACCAGCGCCACTGCAATCAACAACAGAATATATGCAATGCTGCTGGCACGTTGGTTCATCATGGTGCGCGGCCCGCCACCATCTTGTCTGTCACGCAGCGCGCCATGATGCGCGCGCCTTCGGCCATGCGCGGACCCGGGCGCACCAGCATATCGGCCTCGTCACGGTTAAACAGACAGACCCGCTGTTCGCGCAGCGCACGCATGCTACTCCAGCCCGGGCGCTGTTCCATGCCGATGTAATTGGTATCACCAACCATGATCAGGTCCGGGTTGGCGCGCACCACAAATTCCGGGTTCAGCTTGGGGAAAGGTCCGAGGCTGCTTGGAACGATGTTCTTTACCCCCAGCCGGGCTAGCGTTTCGCCAATAAATGACGACTCCCCCGCAGCATATGGGCCGCTGCTTGCCTCGAAATAGACTCGAGTGCTGCGTGCTGCCGATGGCAAAGACTGGGCCGCAGCAGATACACCCGCATCTATCACACGCCATACCCGTTGTGCATCTTGAACGCCCAACAGGACACCCATTGTTTCCAGCACGCGGCGTACATCGGCGTGGGTCTTGGGCTCCAACGCCACTACCTTGATACCCAAGGCCTGTAAGCGCTCGCCGGCGCGCGCGCTGATCGCCATCAACACCACATCGGGCTTGAGGGCCACCACCGCCTCGATGCTCGGGTCCAGCCCACCGCCGACCTGGGGTAATGCGCGCACGCTGGCGGGAAAGTTGGAGTAACGGTCCACCCCAACCAACCGCTGGCACTGGTCCAGCGCGCACACCATCTCCGTCAGCGAAGGCAACAGACTGACAATGCGCTGGGGCGGCTGAGTCAGGCTGATATTGATGCCCCGATCATCGGTAAACTGCAGGGCGAGGGCTGGTCGACTCAGAATCAGCAAGAACGCCATTGTCACCAAGGTGGCGCCCCACCACCGGGACATTGTCATTGCGGCTGGGCCAACGTGGTATTGGAGTCTATTCATGGCTCTGCTCACTCCACTGCATGACGATACGGTGCAACTGCTCCACGCCGTCGGTCAGCGCGGCCGGGCCGGGCTGCAGGATGTCGCAGGACTTGATCTCGAACAACTGGCCGTGGCGGACGGCGTTGATGCTCTCCCAGCCGGCACGCGCCGACACCTTCTCGGGACGAAATTTCTTGCCGCACCAGGAGCCGATGATGATATCGGGGTTGCGCCTCACAATCTCGGCACCGTCGGCAATGATGCGGTCCTTCCCCATGGCCTGCTGCGCCAGCTCCGGGAAACAGTCGTCACCACCGGCGATGCCCACCAATTCTGACACCCAGCGAATGGCACTGATGTGGGGCACATCCCATTCCTCAAAAAATACGCGCGGTCGTCTTGGCAGACTGGCAGCCACCGCCTGAATCGCTTGCAGGCGCGCCTGCATGAGTGCCATTAAGCCCGCCGCACGCTCGCCCTGCCCCACCATGGCCGCCACCTGAAACAGCATGGAGAAAATCTCCGCCACGCTGCGCTGATTGAACACGGTCACCTGCACGCCCTTGCGGATCAGTTCGGCCGCAATATCGGCCTGCAAATCGGAAAAACCGAACACGCAGTCTGGTTGCAGCGCCAGGATCTTGTCGATCTTGGCACTCAGGTAGGCACTCACGCGTGGCTTCTCGACACGCGCCCGTGCCGGGCGCACCGTGTAGCCCGAAATGCCCACGATGCGATGGGACTGCCCGAGCAGGTAGAGCCACTCGGTGGTCTCCTCCGTCAGGCAGACGATGCGTTGTGGGCCATCGGGCTGAGACACTTACATCGCCCAGTTCATGGACACAAACAGGTTGCGTCCAGGCATCGAGAATCCGTTGGCCAACTGATACTGTGCATCGGTCAGGTTGTTGATTCGGCCCAGCACCGACACATTCTTTTGCAGCTTCCAGTTCGCACCGATGTTGAGCAAGGTGTAGCCCGACAACAGGTCACGTCCGGTGAAGGACAGGTTGTTGTCCTCGCGGTCACCCGAGAGCTTGATTTCGGCAAACGCACTGGCATCGCCCATGCGCTGTGTGACCCGCGCGTTGAACACGTTTTGGGCAACCCGCACCAGGCGCAGGTCGTTGGATGCAGGACTAGTCGAATAAGAGCGCGGATCGGCATAGTCATACGACAAGCTGTAACTGGTGTCTTTCGAGCGTACATCGGCAGTCAGCGTGATGCCACGCAGCACGGCCAGCGAGCTCTGCACATTGGTAGTGGGCACGATGAAGCCCTGAATATCGTTGTTGTAAACCACTGCACCCAGGGACACATCGCCCAAGTGGGACTTCAGACCCAACTCAGTGGCCCGGTTACGCTGCGGTTGCAGGATCGGATTGCCAAAGCCGGGGTAGTACAACTGGTTGAAGCTGGGCGCCTGGAAGCTGGTCCCCACACTGGCTACCGCACGCAGGACGTCGGTGACGCGGTAGCCGCCGGACAAAGCCCAGTTGTTGAAGTTGCCAAACTGTGAGTTGTCGTCGTTGCGGGCCACCACCAGCGCATTCCACGCCGCGCGGTTGAACGCGTACGACGCCAGCGCGCTGCGCACATCGCGGCTGGTCACCGTGTAGGCGGTGTTGCTGTCCACCGTTTCGTTGCGGCCTTCGAGCATCAGGGACAGCACGTCGTTGCCCAGCGTGATGTCGTTCTGCCAGGTGGCCTGGCGCCGGTTGGTATTGAACTGGGTGGAGCCACCTGCTGCACCATCGGTGCTGCGTACATAGTCTCCCAGCGATTGTTCGTTGCTGTTACCGGCTGTCAGCGTGGCGCGCCAATGTGGCAGCCACTGCGCATCCCACTGCACCGTAGCGTGACCCATTCCGGTTTTTCCGCGGGCGTCCGACGTCAAACGGTTCAGACCGAGCGGATTGGGATAGGGGGTGGAGTCAAGCCGGTAGTCGGTGTCGCTGCGCAACAGGCTAAGGCGAAGGCCATGCTCGCGGTTGATCCGGGTCGACAAACGGAAATCAGCGCTGGTGGCGTCGAAACCATCATCATCGGGGTTGTAGCTCCCAGACGCCGGATTGGCGACCGCGCTGATTCCCGTTGCCTTCTCCCGGGAAGCGCCCAGGCTGTATCCAAGAACTCCACTGCTGCCGCTTACGTGCACACCGGCCTGCTGCTGGCCATCAGTGCCGACGCCTGCGCTGACGCCCAGCTCCAGCGCCTGACTGGGCTGGCGGGTAAAGACCTGTATCACGCCACCGACCGCATCGGGACCATACAGGGCCGAGGCCGCGCCGCGAAGGATCTCGATGCGGTCAATGCGCTCCAGTGGCAGGTTCTCCAGCGAGGCGCCACCCGAAGTGGCGGAACCAACACGCACGCCGTCAATCAGCACCAGCGTCTGTGAGCTCACCGCGCCACGCAGAAATAAGCCGGTATTGGAACGGTAACTGCCGCTGGAGGCGATCTGAACGCCGGGTTGCTGGGCCAGCACCTCCCGCAGGGATGCCTGACCGGCCAGTTCCAGTGCAGCCCGGTCAATAACAGAAACATCCGCAATGATGTCGGTTACAGGGGTGGCTACGCGTGTGGCGGTAACGATCTGGCTTGGAAGTTGCAGTTGAGCTTGAGCCGATAGGGCTGCGCCCAGCGCCATTGACAACGTCGCAAAACGCGCGCGGGAGGTGCAATTTTTCATAAGAATAGAGAAACAATTCGACAAGGAGCCCTCGCCGTCTTCCCCGACAGCGCATGGGCATCACGGTCACACGCAGGCGTGCGACCACCGTGTTGGCCGGTATCCGGGCTGGTGGAGCAACTCCCATCGCCTTCCCAGGCGCTTGTTCAAGGCGACCAGTGGCTGTTGATGGGAGCGGAATCGCGAAACGATTCGTCCACTTACCGTTGCGGGGGCAGCGCAGGTTAGGCGAGCTGAGACCAGCGTACCCTCCTGCTTCCCGTTGAACTGCTGCGTGTGAACCACGCCGCGAGAACCAACGCAAGAATTCTACGGCAGTTTGCTTCGCCTAACCCTACAATGGGCGGTCTATGGCGAACCAGAACCACATCGACCAAATTGCCGAGCGGGTAGAGCGCCTGCTGGTGCGTTACGCTGAGTTGCAGCGCACCAATGTTTTGCTCACCAACCAGGTAGATGCCCTCACGCAAGAACGCGACACCCTGAAATCCCGCTTGGGCGCGGCGCGCGCGCGGGTGGACGCCCTGCTGGACCGGCTTCCGGAAGAACCTGCGATGCAAAAAGACACATCATGAAACAGCTTGAAGTTCAAATCATGGGGCAGACCTATCTGCTGGGTTGCCCGGAGGGCGGGGAGGCCCGACTACTCGAAGCCGTGGAACGTGTGGACACTGCGATGTGCAAGATCCGAGAAGCTGGCAAAGTCCGCGCCCGGGACCGCATCGCAGTGCTGGCAGCGCTTAACCTGGCGTTTGACGTGACGGACCGAGCCCCCACAACGCCGGCGGGGAGTGGTCGTGACCACCAGGACGCGACACCCCCCTCGCAAGGCACTGACTCGGATGTGCTCCTGGTGTCGCTGCTGGAGCGACTGGATGAAGCGCTGAGCGAAGACGGCAGATTGTTGTAGCACTCCACGCAAATACAGCGGTGATGGACCTACAATCATCGTTGTCTGCAGTGCTCGCCGGGCTTTATATTTCCTTGAACCAATGCTCTTAGAGCCCGGGCCTGGAACATTGCCCTGCTGGCGTGATCATCTCGCGTTAGATGAACCCAAAGCGTGCGCTGACCTAGCCCACCTGAACCCCGGTTCAGGATGCCGGTCCGGTGGCATTTGCAGACACCCATCACAAATATCAATGATTTATTGAAACTCTGCACAACTACTACGCAAATGTTGTCAGAAAAGCAAACTGTCATTGTGGAGCCAAAGTCCGGAAATGTTCTATCCGACGATCTCGGTGCAACACGTTCACCACAACAATTCTTAGTCGCGTGCTCGGTATTGATGCAATCCCTGCGAAAATACCCAAATGTTTACAGGAATCATTACCGGCGTGGGGCGCATCGCTGCGATCCAGGCCCTGGGCGATTCGCCCACGCACGGCAAGCGCTTATCCGTTGTATGCCCGTCAAATTACCTTGACGATGTGGGTCTGGGGGACAGCATTGCACTCAACGGTGCATGCATGACCGTCACCAGCCTGGATGCAACAGTAAATCGGTTCACCATTGACATTTCCGCCGAATCGCTTTCAAAGACCGCCGGATTGAACGCGCCAGGATCCATCAACCTGGAAAAGGCCCTGCGCGCCAATGACCGTCTGGGAGGGCATCTGGTTTCCGGTCATGTCGATGGCATTGGTACTGTCACCTATTTCAAGCAAATCGGTGAAAGCTGGGAACTGCGTGTGCTGGCACCAAAGGATATTGCCAAATATCTGGCTTACAAGGGCTCCATCACCATCAATGGCGTGAGCTTGACCGTCAACCGCATTGTGGATGTGGATGCCGGTTGCGAAGCCACTATCAACCTGATACCGCACACCGTGGACAATACTGCTCTGGGCGG
The DNA here is from genome assembly GCA_021737865.1 of Rhodoferax sp. GTDB lineage: Bacteria > Pseudomonadota > Gammaproteobacteria > Burkholderiales > Burkholderiaceae_C > Allorhodoferax. Next base: position 1,110 of record JAIPDC010000052.1, on the reverse strand, counting down.
CCTCTCAGTCGGCACTGCAATCAATCTCGAAATTGACTTGATCGCGCGATACGTGGAGCGAATGCTCAACAGCAACCCATCCCTCACAGTCTGATACCCGTCACGACTGAAACCTTTGCACCGAGGACAAGAATGAAACGTGTTGACGACTTCCGCCTGAAATTTGGCCAAAAAGAACTGGTTCCCATCATGATTGGTGGCATGGGAGTGGATATTTCCACCGCCGAGTTGGCATTGGAAGCGGCGCGCCTGGGGGGCGTTGGTCACATTTCGGACGCCATGGTGCAGGACGTGTCCGACCGCCGCTTTGACACGGAGTTTGTTAAAGAAAAAACAAAGTTCTACAAGCACAATATCGACAACTCCGATAAGAGCCTTGTTCAGTTCGATATGGGGCGACTGGCAGAAGCCACCAAACTGCATGTTGGCAAGACCATGGAGGCCAAGCGCGGCGAAGGCATGATTTTCGTCAATTGCATGGAAAAGCTGACGATGAATTCGCCACGCGACACACTGCAAGTACGGTTGAACTCGGCACTCGATGCCGGCATTGACGGCATTACCCTCAGCGCGGGGCTGCATCTGGGGTCATTTGGACTAATGGCCGATCACCCACGCTTTCGGGACGCGAAGCTGGGAATCATTGTGTCGTCGGTGCGGGCATTGCAGCTATTCCTGCGCAAAACGGCCCGATTGAACCGATTGCCTGATTTCGTGATTATTGAAGGCCCATTGGCGGGCGGGCATTTGGGTTTTGGCATGGACTGGGCCCAGTACGATCTGGCGACCATCGTGGCCGAGATTGCGCAGTTCCTGAAGAATGAGCAACTCGACATTCCCGTTATTGCCGCTGGCGGTATCTTTACCGGAAGCGATGCCACGTCGTTTTTGGAAAACGGTGCCGCGGCCGTCCAAGTGGCGACCAGGTTCACGGTCGCCAACGAGTGCGGCCTGCCAGACAAAGTCAAACAGGAATATTTCAAAGCCAGCGAAGAAGATATCGTGGTGAACACCTTATCGCCCACTGGCTACCCCATGCGCATGCTGCGCAACACGCCAGCCATTGGCGCCGGCATTCGCCCGAATTGTGAGGCCTATGGCTACTTGCTC
>JAIPDC010000051.1 GCA_021737865.1 Rhodoferax sp. | reverse complement strand
CGCGCATCCTCCGTCAAGCATCCCTTTTCTGGCGCTAGGTGCATGGATTTTGACGGTGGGATGGTTTGGGTTCAACGTCATGAGCGCACAGACGCTGGACAAAATTTCCGGGTTGGTGGCCGTCAACTCTCTGATGGCCATGGTGGGCGGCACCCTTGCTGCACTGGTGGCCGGCAAGAATGACCCCGGCTTTGTGCACAACGGCCCGCTGGCCGGTCTGGTCGCCGTGTGTGCAGGCTCCGACCTGATGCACCCGCTGGGCGCGCTGGTGGTGGGCGCCGCGGCTGGCACGGTCTTTGTGGTGATGTTCACGCTGACACAGAACAAATGGAAGATCGACGACGTACTGGGCGTGTGGCCGCTGCATGGTCTGTGCGGCACGCTGGGAGGGCTTGCCGCGGGCATATTTGGTGCAAAAGCACTCGGTGGGCTGGGCGGCGTGTCGTTTGGAGCGCAGGTGATTGGCACCGCGATGGGCGTTACCTGGGCCGCCCTGGGTGGGCTGGTGGTCTACGGTGCGCTCAAAGCCACAACCGGCCTGCGCCTGAGCCAGGAGGAGGAGTACGACGGTGCTGACTTGTCCATCCACAAGATCAGCGCCTCGCCGGAGCGCGAGGCCAACTGGTAGGGGTCAGCCGCGCGCAGCAGTAGCTGCAGTCATCGTCCCAGATCTTTGGCACTCACGCCGGCAATCCCCCAGTTCTCCTTCGGCACGTCCTGAATCCAGACGCGTACGTTGGCAATCGGGGCGCCGGTGGCCTCGACAAGGGCCGCGCTGACTTTTTCAATCACAGCGCGCTTTTGTTCTTCTGTGCGGCCTTCAACCATATAGATCTGTGCAAATGGCATACGGTACTCCTAATCGGGTTCAAACAAAACGGATGCTTGTGCTGCCCATGCCCTGCACGCGCAGGGTAACGTTGTCACCGGCCTGCACAGCGACGGCTTCGGTGATGCCGCCCGACAAAATCAAGCTGCCAGCCGGGATGCACTCACCGCGCTCGGCGAGGTGGTTGGCCAGCATGGCAATCGCCGCGGCCGGGTGGCCCAGCACGGCGGCACCGGCGCCAAAGGCGACGGCCTGGCCGTTCTTCTCCATCACGATGCCGACGGTGCGCAGGTCCACGCCGGAAACGCCCATGGGCTGTCCGCCGACCACGAAGCGCGCGGCCGAGGTGTTGTCGGCCACAACGCTTTTCAGGTCAAACTTGAAGTCGCGGTAACGGCTGTCGATGACTTCGATGCCGGGCATGACAAAGTCGGTGGCGGCCAGCACTGCGCCGATGTGGCAACCGGGGCCGCGCAGTTCGGCCTTGGTGACGAAAGCAATCTCGGGCTCAACCTTGGGGTGGATCAGATCGCTAAACCGGCATTCGCCGCCATCGGGCACCGCGTAGTCGTCGGTCATGAAGCCAAACACCGGGGTGGTGACGCCCATTTGCTTCATCTTGGCGTGCGATGTCAGGCCGGCCTTCAGGCCGATCACCCGCGCGCCACGGGCTACTTTGCGGCGACGGATTTCATCCTGAACGGCGTAGGCATCATCCCAGTCCATTTCGGGATAGTCGTCGGTAATTTTGGTGGTGTCCTGCTGTTGCAGCTGGCAGTTTTCCAGACGTTCAGCCAGGGCGGCGATGGTTGCGGTATCGAGTTTCATGCAGCTACCTTGTTAGAGTTTTGACGGGCGCGCGCCAGGCTCATGGCGGTGTCTTCGATCATGTCTTCCTGACCGCCGACCATGCCACGCCTGCCCATTTCGACCAGGATGTCGCGGGCGCTAACGCCGTATTTTTTCTCGGCACGCTTGGCAAACAACAGGAACGAACCATACACGCCGGCGTAGCCTAGCGTCAGCGCGTCGCGGTCGATGCGGATCGGGAAATCCATGATTGGCACCACCAGGTCTTCGGCCACGTCCTGAATCTTGTACACATCGACCCCGGTGGCAATGCCCATCAGGTCCAGAACCGACACCAACACTTCCATCGGCGTGTTGCCTGCGCCAGCGCCCAGGCCGGCAGCGGCAGCATCGATGCGGGTGGCCCCGACCTCAATCGCAGCGAGGGAGTTGGCCACGCCCATGGCCAGGTTATGGTGGCCGTGGAAACCCAGCTCGGTCTCGGGCTTGAGCGCCTGGCGCACGGCAGAAAGTTTTTCCTTCACACTGTTGGGCAGCATGTGGCCCGCCGAGTCGGTGATGTAGATGCAGTTGGCCCCATAGCCTTGCATCAGAAGCGCCTGGCTAACCAGCTTCTCAGCGCTTGCCATATGCGCCATCATCAAGAAGCCCACCGTATCCATGCCTAAAGCGCGGGCCTTGGTGATGTGCTGTTCTGACACATCGGCCTCGGTGCAATGGGTTGCCACACGGATGGTGTTCACGCCCAAATCCCTGGCCATCAGCAAATGCTCAACCGTGCCGATGCCAGGAATCAGCAGTGCCGAAATTTTGGCCTGCTTCATCAACGGAATGACGGCGCCCAGGTATTCCTCGTCGGTGTGGGCGGGAAAGCCATAGTTGACCGAGCTGCCACCGAGGCCGTCACCGTGGGTCACTTCAATCAGCGGGATACCGGCCGCGTCCAAGCCGCAGGCGATGCTTTTCATCTGATCGAGCGTCATCAGGTGACGCTTGGGGTGCATGCCGTCGCGCAGGGTCATGTCGTGGAGGGTGATTTTTTTGCCTTGCAATGTCATGTCATTTCTCCTATGGGGTTCAGGCGGCCGTGGCTTTAAGCGTGAGTCGACCAGCGAGGATCTCTTGCGCAAACATTTCCGCAGTGCGGGCGGCCGCGGCCGTCATGATGTCGAGATTCCCCGCGTACTTGGGGAGGTAATCACCCAGACCTTCCACTTCGAGGAACACCGAGACGCGCTTGCCATCGAACACCGGTCCGTTGACCAGCTTGTAGCCAGGCACATACTTTTGCACCTCCTTGATCATGGCGTGGATCGACTCGGTGATCCTGGCCTGATCAGGTTCTGTCTCCGTCAGGCAATGCACGGTGTCGCGCATGATCAGCGGTGGCTCCGCCGGGTTCAAAATAATGATGGCTTTGCCCTTTTTGGCGCCCCCGATTTTCTCCACCGCACTGGCGGTGGTGCGGGTAAATTCATCGATGTTCTTTCGCGTACCGGGCCCGGCCGATTTACTCGACACGGTCGCCACGATTTCGCCATACGCCACCGGCTGAACGCGGCTTACGGCGGCGACCATCGGGATCGTAGCCTGGCCACCACAGGTGACCATGTTGACGTTCATTTCGCCTTTGCCGACGTGTTCGGCCAAGTTGACCGGCGGCACGCAAAACGGACCGATGGCCGCTGGCGTGAGGTCAATCATCAAGGCTCCCAAAGCATTGACCTTGCGGCTGTTTTGCGCATGCACATAGGCGCTGGTGGCATCAAAGACGATCTGCACGCCATCGGCCACCATGTGTGGAACCAGCCCATCAACCCCGTCGGAGGTGGTTTTGATGCCCATCTCGCGGGCGCGCTTAAGGCCATCGGATTCAGGGTCGATGCCCACCATCCAGACTGGCTCGAGCACCGGACTGCGTTGCAGCTTGGCCAACAGATCAGTGCCTATGTTTCCAGGCCCGATCAGGGCACATTTAATTTTTTTCATGATGTAAAGTTTCCGATAATTCAGTGAAAGCGCACCGAGCAGCTACCCATGCCGCCGATGGACACGCGGAAGTTGTCGCCTGCTTTTGCTGGCGACATGGCCGCCAGGGCGCCCGACAAAATGACCTCCCCGGCCTTCATTCCAATGCCCAGTCGGCCTAGGGTGTTGGCCAGCCAGGCCACGGCATTCACCGGTGAGCCCAAGGCAGCAGCACCGGCACCAGTGCCGATGATTTCACCGTTTTTCTCAAGCACCATGCCGCAGGTCGACAGGTCGATACGGCGCGGGTCCACGGCACAGTCCCCCAGCACAAACACGCCGCAGGAGGCGTTGTCGGCCACGGTGTCCTGGATCTTGATTTTCCAGTCCCGGATGCGCGAATCGACGATCTCGAAGCACGGCATCACACACTCGGTGGCGGCCAGGACGTCCGCGTTGCTGATGCCGGGGCCCATCAGGTCTTTTTTCAGGATGAAGGCAATCTCGCCTTCGGCCTTGGGCTGGATCAGCGTTTTCGCATCGATGCTCTGGCCTTCGTTGTAGATCATGCCGTCAAGCAGATAGCCAAAGTCAGGCTGGTACACGCCAAGCATATTCATGACCGCAGCCGATGTCACACCGATTTTTTTGCCGACAATGCGCTCGCCCGCGCTCAGGCGGCGTGCCAGCATGCGCTGCTGGATGTGGTAGGCGTTCTCGATAGTGATGTCAGGGTGGCGGGTGGTCAACGGCTCGACCACGGTTTGTGTGCTCATGGCGTGGAACAACTCGTCGCCCAGGGTTTCGATCAGTTTGGCATCCATAGAAAATTTGGTCCTGTTGGTTTAAATGAAGTTGGCTACGTCAGATACGATTTCTGGCTACAGCGCCCGCGCAACTTGCGTAGTGCGCTATAACTTTAGTAGCAATTTAGTATTTGATCATCACGTTGCGCAGCTCCGTGTAGAACTCCAGCGAATGCACACCGCCCTCGCGACCGATGCCGGACTGTTTGGAGCCGCCAAACGGCGTGCGCAGATCGCGCAGGAACCAGCTATTTATCCAGCACAAGCCCACTTCAATCTGAGTGGCCAGACGGCTGGCGCGGCTGATGTCCTGGGTGTAGATCGACGTGGCCAAACCATACTTGGTGTCATTGGCCATGCGCACCGCTTCTTCTTCCGTATCAAAGGGCGCTATGTGGCAACACGGGCCGAAGATTTCTTCACGCACCACTGAGGCGGTCTCGGGCAGACCGGTCCAAATAGTGGGCTGAACCCAGCAGCCGTCTTTCAGCGCATCAGGCATATCGGGCACGCCTCCGCCGAACACGATGGTGGCGCCCTCTTCTTTGGCGCGGGCATAGTAGGACAGCACTTTTTTCTGGTGAACCTTGCTGACGAGCGGACCAATTTTGGTGTCGTGGTCAAACGGACGACCAGGCTTCATGGTTTCGGCCTTGACTTTCAGGGCAGCCACAAACTTGTCAAAAATCGGGCGCTCGACATAGATACGCTCCGTTCCTAGGCAAACCTGACCGCAGTTCTCAAACACGGAGCGTGTCACGGTGTTCACGGCGTTCTCAAAGTCACAGTCGGCAAACACCACGGCTGCGTTCTTGCCACCGAGTTCCAGCGACACCGGGCGAATACCATCCGCACCGGCTTTCATGATGGCGGTGCCGGTTTTTGTTTCCCCGGTAAAGGTGATGCCGTTGACCCCTTGATGGGCGGTCAGGAAGGAGCCCGCAGACTCCACACCAAAGCCGTTGACCACGTTGTAGACACCGGGTGGTACGCCCACCCTGTTCATGACCTCGCCCAGTAGCGTAGCGGTGCTGGGGGTCGCTTCAGAGGGCTTGACCACCACGGTATTGCCGCAGGCCAGCGCCGGGCCGCACTTCCAGGTCATCAGCAGCAGCGGCAAATTCCAGGGGCAGATGATGGCAATGACACCGCGCGGGGTGCGCACACCGTAGCTGCGCGCCGTCTTGCCGTCAGGGGTGCGCATCTCGAAGGATTCGGTGGACACATTCTTGATAGTGTCGGTAAAAATCTTGAAGTTGGCCGCGCCGCGCGGGATGTCGATGTGCGAGGCCAGGTGCGCCGGTTTGCCCGTATCAGCCACTTCGGCCTGCAAAAAATCATCAAAGCGATGGTTGATCTCGGCCACGACCCCGTCCAGCATGGCGCAACGCTCCACCACCGACAGCTTGCCCCACGGGCCGTGCAAGGCGGCACGGGCCGCAGCCACGGCGGCATCCACCTCGGGCTGACCGGCCTCATGGACCATGCCAATCAGCGAGTTGTCCACCGGGTTGCGCTTTTCATACGTCTTGCCGCTGTGGTTGCTGACGTATTCACCGTTGATGAAGTTGAGGATCTGTTTCATGGCAGTTCGCTAGAGTTAAAAATTGGTTTGGTGTGAATCACGCCGGTGTGAGGCCCAGGGCAGCCAGACCGGCCTGGGCAATCTCCTGGTCCTGTTCCTCGCTGCCTCCGGAAACACCAATTCCTGCGATGCGCTGACCGGCTTCGACGATGGGCAGACCGCCACCAAAAGCAACAAAGCGCGGGCGCAGCACAATGCCTTCGCGAACCGCCGCCGAATGGCTTTGCAGGGCTTGCCCCCACTGATCGGTGGGCAAACCGAAGCTGACGGCGGTATAGGCCTTGTCGATGGCGATATCCACCGAATGCAAGGGCGCGCCCGGCATGCGCAGAAAGGCAGCAAGCAGCCCGTTGCTGTCGGTCACAGCCACGTTCACTTGCACGCCAATGGTCTGTGCGTGCGCCACTGCCGCGCGCACGGCAGTGACAGCCGCTTCCCAGCTGATCGAGGCCTGGGTTACGGAAAGACGCATCAGGTCACCACGCTCAGGAAGGCATCGTTGAGCTTGCGGTCATGGTAAAAAATTCCACGGCCAACGTGCTCCCAGCTCCATGTAACCGGCTTCATGTCCGGGTAATGGTCGTAGCCGCCGCAGAAGGTTTCCAGACGGTTGCCAGAGGGATCAAAGAAGTAGATCGTAGTCCCCTGGGTAATGCCATGGCGGGTCGGTCCGATGTCTATCGAAACGCGGTTAATGCTCATGATGTCGGCGGCGCGTAGCACCTGCTCCCAGCTTCCCATCTGGAAAGCCACGTGGTGCAGTTTGCCGTCCTCGGCATGGCGCACCATGGCCAGGTCGTGCGCTTTGGCGCTGCAGGTCAACCAAACCGCAAGGTCGGTGCTACCGTCTTCGAGCTTCACCCGCTCGACCAGGTTGAAGCCCAGCACCTCTTCGAACAGTTTGCGCGAGCCGTCGATGTCGCCGCCATACAAAAGTGCGTGATCCATGCGGATCGGGCGGATGCCTGGGCCGTCGATTACATCCACTTCGGGGTCGTTGCAGCCTGTGGCACTGCCCACATCGGTCTTCTCGGCGAACAGTTCGATGGTGTGGCCGGTCGGAATCTGAAAGCGCACCCGCTCACCGGTTTCCAACATCTCACCCGCTTGAATGCGCTCGGTCGTCACGCCATAGGCCTTGAGCTTGCCGTCCATCTCTTCCAGTGTCGCCTTATTGAGTACTTTGTAGCCGAAAAAATCCAGCCCGGCGCGGTCGGCCTTGCGCAGCACGATGCTGTTGTGGTCGCGCTCGGCACGGGTCTTGAAATAGACACGGCCTGATGCGTCCCGCCCGGTTTCCACCAAGCCCATCACATCGGTATAGAACTTCACCGACTCATCCATATCGAGCACGCGTATTTGGGCGTGGCCCGGACGCAAAACACCTGTCATTGCCATTTTGTAGTCTCCTGTATGTTTTCAAGTTGAGAAGGCGAGAGAACGTCTTTCGGCTCAACTACCCGGCAGACGTTTTTTTTCATCTTTCCGATCACCCGCAGTGCAATCGCGCTGGTCGGGCGCACGCGACACGCCAGCACGCACCCTTTGGACTCCTCTTGCTCGCTGACGTGCTCACGACTCATGACCCGCTTGGTGTACGAGCCACTGAGCACCTGCACCTTGCAGACACCGCAACCACCCCCTCGGCAACCGGCCGGAATCCCTTTTTTGCCTAGTGATTCCATGCCTTCGAGCAGCGTCAGGGTGTCGGAGCAGCGGTAGCTGCTGCCATCGTCTTCCAGGGTCACCGTGTGTATGGTCATGGCATCAGATCTTGCGAAACAGGGGGCTGCGTACCTGCTGTGCGTCGGCCGCAGAAATGAACTTTTCGGTATAGATATCCCTCTCGAAGAGCCGCCCCTGCATCAGCGTGCTGATACAGGCTTCAATCATCAGAGGCGGGCCGCACAGGTAGGCCTTGCGCGCCCGAAAGTCGTTGCTGAAGTGCGCTTTGACTGCGTCATGCACAAAACCGCGGGCGCCGCTCCAGCCACTGTCCTGCGGCTCGTTCGAGAGCACCGGTACATAGTCAAAATTGGCGTGCTGCGCGGCCAGTGCCACAAATTCGTCATGGTGGTAGAGCTCAGCCTGGTGGCGCGCACCATTGACCAGCACGATGGAGCGCGTGCAACCCTGCTCCAGCAAGTCCAGAATCATGGAGCGCGGGCTCGACAGGCCCGACCCCCCGGCCAGAAAAAGATACGGCAGTTGCGCGGCCTGGTGCTCCGTCTGACGCACAAAGAAGCGCCCATAGGGACCGCTGAAGCGCACGCTGTCTCCGACCTTGAGCGTGTCGTGCACCCAACCGGTGGCCACACCGCCTGGAACCCGTCGGATATTGAGCTCAATTTCGCCACCCGCCGAGGGAGAACTGGCGATCGAAAACGCCCGACTCTGCGCCTCACCCGGCACCACCAGGTTGATGTACTGCCCAGCCTGAAACACCATGCGGGTTGGTGCATTCAATTTGATCCAGACACCCTTGACGGTCGGAGTCAATTCTTCGAGCCGTGACACCGTGCCTTGGTAGTCCTGCACCGGCAGGTTCAACGCATCCGGTTCATCTTCGATTTCGGCATCAATGGTCACGTCCGATTGCAGCGTGGCGCAGCAGGCAAGGGTTTTGCCCTCCTCCCGCTCGTAATCCATCAACGCGAAATTGGAAGCCTCGCCGTGGTCCACTTCGCCGTCGGTCACGGCAATCTTGCAGGTGGCACACAAGCCGTGACAACAGGCGTGCGGCAGGTATATGCCCGCCCGCAATGCGGCGTCGAGAATGGTCTGACCGTCCTCAACATCCAGCACATGACCGGTTGACTCAAAGGTGAGTTGATAGCTCATCGGCGTCCCATCACGCTCAATTGCACGACCCGTTCAGGCCATTCAGGCCTGGAGTTCGAAAGCGGATCACATCTTTGTGGCCCAGACCGTTTTCCGCCAGCGACTTCGCGGTGTCAGGGGTCCATGACTTCCCGGACTTGAACCATTCGGCTTTTGTCCAGTCGATCTTGGCAAAGTCGGGGTGGGCACCAAAGACGCCGGGCAGCGGCCCCGCCAACATCTCACCAAACTTCATCGTTGGTGGTAGTGGCAGGCAAAATGGCGCGCAGAACATCAAGTGGTCTTCCCACCCGATGTAGAGCAAAGGCGCTGGAAATTTATCCACGGTATCCTTCTGGATGAAGGGATAAGGACGAACGGAAGTAATAGCCATGATGAATGGGTCTCCTGGTGGTCAGCGTTAATTGCCCTTGGCGAGATCACGCCAGGCCTTGAAATTTTTCTGGTCTTGCGAGCCTTCAAAGTCAAGGTTGTCCCGCCCCATCTCCATGCGGTACCACTTCAGCACTTCTGCCAGTGGGTTGAAATCAGCAGCCGTCGGATCTGCCTCGGGCGTGAAGCAGTTGCCTTGGTATATCTGGTGCACCGGCATCCAGGACTGAATGTATTTTTCTGGCTCGTGGTCAAAAATGTTCTTGCAGCCGTCGGAGCAGAAGTGGTACTTCATGCCGCTGTAGTCGGACTCGCGGTAGGCAATCTTGGTCGGGTCGTCCGGCTCCGTGAAGAACATCGGAATCTGGCAGGTCTGGCACAACATGGGCAACGTTGTGTTGTAAAAGCGCTTGCCCTCAGCCGCCTCCTTGGCCCAATGCTCGTAACGTGGCCGGTAGTACTTGTCAAAGGTGTCCGGATATTTTTCGGACAACCATTGCATTTCCGACTCTGACGGTGTCCATGTGTGAAACGGGGCAGCGGCGCCATAGTTGTAAAACACGGCCCAGGCCTGGTGCGACAAATGGTCTTTGTCCTTGCATGCTTGCGTCCAGCCAGCAGGCACCGTGATGCCGTAGCGCGCCAGATCGGCAAACAAGGCTCCGCCATTCTGTTCGGCGTAGGTTTCCCAGGCTTCCTTCCAACTCATCACGCGCTTGGGCAACATGTAATCCATCATCATGGCCACGAGCGTGAGCACGCGATAGCCGCGCCAGAACCACTTGTCTATCCACTGCTGCACGATGGGCAGGTTGTCCGGGTCTTGCTCCAGGATGAACTTGATCATCTCCAGCCCCAGCGTCATGTGTCGCGCCTCATCACTTTGTGCCGAGAAGCCAAACGCCATCGCTGCCATGTCGCCGTTGTAGGCCGCACCTGACACAAAGGGCACAAACAGCAGGTTGGTCAGCACGTATTCAAACGCAAAGCCGATCGACACCATGTACTCAAAAGGGCCGGCGGTGATGGCATCGTCAAAGAACGACTTCGGCACCGACAGGTACCAGACCCGGTCATGCTGGTGGCGGAAGTTCTGGAAACCGTTGTAGAACTTGTTGTAGTTCGACATGGAGTGAACCTGCGTCTGCGAATGGCGTATTTCATCCAGAGACTGCATCATGCAAGCCACCCGCGGACCGGCGCCGGCAAACTGCCGTCCGACATGGGCAAAGCCCCGGTGTGCCATGTATTCCAGTGGCGAAACACCGGTCAGGAACAGTTTGAGCGCGTTGATGTAGCGCGCGTCGGTGACCTGCAAGTGGCCGTTGTTCTGGTTGAAAGCATCGATGATGGCGTAGAGCTTTTTCTCCTTCTCCGACTGGTACTTCCAATAGGCGTCCATCGTCAATCGGAACGGGTCTTCGAACTTGCTCCAGTCGTGGATCTTGATGCCCTCGTACTCCAGGTAAGGGTAAATGTCGGTCTTCTTCTGATAGCTGGGCTCCCAGTCCAGATCGCGCGTCATCAGGTTGTAGCGATCTTTGAGGTTGAGCTTCTTGTTGACTTTCATGTCCATGGTGTGTCTCCGGTTGGCTTGTTTTGGCTCTGAATAAAATCTGCGTTGCAAGGCGCTGTCAGTGTTTCCAGCTCAGCGTGAAGTCGTCATCGGTCTCGTTGATGTGGCCTGTGAGCGTGATCAGGTTGATGTGCAATTCCTGCAAATCAAAAGCGCGACCCATCTGCTCCTCCACGGTGCTGCGCCGAATCACCATCGTGTCGGGCGCATCGATCCTGACCATGGCAGGCTGGAAATTGACCACGGCATTCGGGTTGTCGGCCACGATTGCATCGACGATGCAACGGGTTTCTTCGTTTCTTTGAAAGGCGATGAATACGTTGGACATGGTGTTTGCTTTCGTGGGTTAGGCAGAAACGCCGGCCTTGGCCAGACGGGCATCCAGTCGGGCCGACACACGGCCCATGGCGGCATCTGCATCACCGCCCAGCGCCATGCTGGCGAGCGGTTGTAGCGCTGTCACGGCACGGCCGCGCCAGTGCGCAATCCACTTTTGCAACTGCGCCTTGTTCTCGGGGTTCTCGGCGGCCGCAATGCGAAGGCTGGCATCAACCCACTTGCTGCTGTCATCAAACAGCTCGGTCTGGAAACGGGTTAGCAGCGACACCGTCGGACCGGCCTTGGCATTGAGTGCTTGGTCCACCTCGGTGTACGCCAGTCCGAACAGCATTGCGTCCAGCGCAACGTGCTGGGCCACAAACATCTCGAACCAGTCCTTGATGACCAGCGTGTCTTCTACGTAGCGGCGCAGCTCTTGCCACTGCGGCTGATCGATCCAGGCTTGCTTGGCTGCCTGAACCTCTCCCTGGTCGCCCAGTACCAGGCCCATGCGGGTCAGGTACTGCGCCACTCCGAGCTGATCCATGCCCTGATACAGGCACGGCTGGGTAATGGCGGTACCAAACCCATAGGCGCACATGGAGGCGCCATTCATATTGGCGCCCCAGGCCACATGGCGCAAAGGGATGTAGAAGTCCAGGGCGATTCGCTTGGAAGCATCGTCATACACGTCCGCCAGGCCCCTTGACTCCACAAAGTCGAAGTCTGCCTCTGCCGTTTCCTGCATTTTTGCCCGGGAGGCGGTATATGCGCCGTAGTAGAACTGGCGCGGATCCTTCAATGCATACCAGTCCTTCATGGTGATCGCGGTGCGGGTCGCATCAAATATTTCGTGCTCCGGATCCCAGGTCGGCCGGTAGTGAAAGTTGGCGTCGGCCTGGAGGTCCATCGTCCCCTCCAGGTAGCGCGAAGCCGGCTTGTTCGGACCAATGCGCGCTGCGATGTGGTCAAAGGTTTGCCTCAGTGGCTCGATATTGACGGTGCGAAGATCTATATGCATATCAAAGGGTCTCCTCTAGTTTTTGCTCTGGTTTCAGGCTTTGTTGTCGTGACGTAAGTGCTGCTCGCGTGCAGCGCGCAGACTCCAGTCCCATTCCTGCTCTTGAATGCCCTGTGCTGGCTGCAAGCGCCCCTCAGTCGGGATAACACCATGCATGGCACAAAACTCGTCAAACGGCGCTTGCGCCATCAACAACTCGACGAACAACTCAGGCTCGCCGACCGCAAACTCAAATTCCACCAGGCCGTTGGTATGCGTCTCAATGATTCGCACAAACTTGAGGTTGGTATTGAAGTCGGGTGTATTGCTCATGGCTTAACGGGTGTAACAAGCACGACTTCGCAAGTTACTTGCCAAGGCTGGGGCGACGCGGATAAATATCGAGATTTAAAGGGAAAACCCCTAGTTTTGGCGAATGAAATACATCATTTCAAAGCCACTTACCTGGTCTTACATATCGAATTCGACGCAAAGCAGCAAGCAAATTACGCATTTGAGGCAATGAAATCGATCAAATTTCATCAAATGATCAATTTCATCGCGAGCAGTCGTGTTTATCACTTCACCTGGCTGTTCTTGACTTAATATCGAGAAAATGACTTTCTACCGACCCAAAGGGGATTGCACGAATGAACTTCAAATACCCGCCTGACAGCGATTTGCGCCGCCTTTTACGCTTTGAACCGGACAGTGGCGCTATTTGGCTGGGTGACAGACGCATGGTGCTGACCCACACCGCAGCATTGGCAGCACTGCGCCAGGACCTGATCAACTCCGTGGGTCCCGAACACGCAAGGCGCATCCTGACGCGCATGGGCTATGCCTCCGGTTTGTGCGATGCCGAATATGCCAAAAAGACGCGGCCAGGCGAATCGTTGCAAAGCAGTTTTATGGTCGGCCCGCAGCTGCACATGCTCGAAGGCGCGGCCCGCGTCACCCCGGTGAAGCTCACGTTTGATATCCCTGCGGGGGAGTTTTATGGAGAGTTTCGCTGGGACCATTCCTGGGAGGCTTATGCACACCAACAAAAATTTGGACTGGTTGAAGACCCCGCCTGCTGGACACTTCTAGGTTACGCAAGCGGCTACACCAGCGCTTACATGGGGCGTTTGATTTTGTACAAAGAAACCTTATGCGCTGCCTGCGGGGCAGATCATTGCCAGATCGTGGGTCGCCCGATTGAAGAGTGGCCCGACGGCGAGGCACACAGGATTTACTTTACCGACGACTCCCTCATGGAGAAAATGGAGGCCCTGCAATCGCAGGTGGAAGCGCTCAAGTCCGAAATCGAACCCGCCAGTCGAGGCGCCCAGCTCATTGGGGTATCGCCCAACTTTCGCAAGGCATACGCATTGATGGAAAAGGCGGCGCAAACCCAAGTCACAGTACTTCTCACGGGCGAAACCGGGGTGGGAAAAGAACGCTTTGCTCGCGCACTGCACGAGCTCTCCAGTCGCACCAACGGGCCCTTCGTCGCCATCAACTGCGCGGCCCTGCCATCCGAGCTGATTGAAGCTGAGTTGTTTGGGGTCGAGAAGGGTGCCTATACCGGCGCCCATGCGTCACGTGCCGGGCGTTTTGAGCGCGCCAATGGAGGCACACTGCTTCTGGACGAAGTAGGAGAACTGCCCATGGCCGCACAGGCCAAGCTGCTACGCGTGCTCCAGGAGGGAGAAGTGGAGCGCGTCGGCGGCGAAAGCACGCTCAAGGTGAATGTCCGCCTGGTAGCTGCGACCAATGTGGATCTGGAAAAAGCGGTGCGCGAAGGCCGCTTCAGACGCGACCTGATGTACCGACTCAACGTCTATCCAATCTGCATTCCTGGACTGCGCGAGCGCCTAGCCGACATTGAGCCGCTGGCACGCAGTATGCTGGCGCGTTTTTGCGCCCTGCACGGCAAGCGCATCACAGGTTTTGGTGAACGTGCCTTGCAAGCCCTTACCAAACATGACTGGCCCGGCAACGTGCGGGAGCTTGAGAATCTGGTCGAACGCGGCGTGATCCTTGCGAGCCAGGGCGGCATGATTGAAGTCGAACACCTGTTCCCCAACCTTCCCGAATCACCCCAAACCAGCCTGGACGCACATGGCCAGCTGGCACGTCTGCCCAGCGCACAGGACGATGACCTGAGTGCACGCATTCTGGACAGCGGCAGCCCGCTGGATGACATCGAAGCACGTGTACTCAACCATGCAGTGGCGCGTGCGCGTGGCAACCTGTCAGAGGCCGCCCGGCTGCTGGGCCTGAGCCGGGCCCAACTGGCTTACCGCCAAAAGCGCCAGAATGCCAACCCCGGAGACCTGTGATGTCCACTCTCAAACAACTAACGGGCACGCGATCGGACACCAACGCCGCAGCCCCCCGCACGCTGGCCGAGCGCGCCTACCTCAGCCTGCGCCACGATGTGGTGTGCGGCAAACTGGCCCCTGGTGAACGCCTGCGCGTGGAGCACCTCAAAGACCAATACGAAGTGGGGGCCGGAACGCTGCGTGAAGCCTTGTCGCTGCTGGTCTCGGACGCGCTGGTCACCGCCGAAGGGCAACGCGGCTTTCGGGTCGCCGCCATCTCGCTGGCCGATCTGGAGGACGTTACAAACACCCGCGTCATGCTGGAAACTGAGGCGTTGCGCCAATCCATCCGCCACGGGGACGAGCAGTGGGAAGCAGCGCTGGTGGCAAGCTATGAGCTGCTCACGCAGACCGAAAGCAATCCGGATGGACCGGAACCCGCGCTATGGGAGCGGCACAACAAGGCGTTCCACGAGGCGCTAAACGCGGGGTTCAACTCGCCGTGGAGCAAGTATTTTCTTAATATTCTGTACCGCCACGCCGAACGCTATCGCAACATCAACTGGCGCCTTACCGCAGCCCACACCAGCGGACGCGACGTGCACCAAGAGCACGCCGACATATTTAAAGCGGCGACCCACCGCCAGGAAGCCCGCGCTGCCTTGGCCTTGGAGGCGCACATCCGACTAACTCATGATATTGTCAAACGGCAGGCCCGGCTAACCTGCTGAGAGCCTGCGCCTCGCCATCATATTTTTGCTTTTGTCATCTTGATAAATTCAATTTAATTGAACTATTGCAACAACTAATTTGAATTTTTTTGGTCTGAACGGCTCTTAAACTTGTTACCCAGATCAAGCCATTTGTCGCTTGATCGGTGATTTTTTAGAACCGTTTGCCATGACCACTGCCTCTGCTTCCCGCCGCTACCATGGGTTTGCCATCGCCCTGCATTGGGCGCTGGCCCTTGCGCTGGCGGGCCTCTTCATACTGGGCCACTACATGGCCGATCTGCCGTTTTCGCCGCAGCGTCTCAAGCTCTACAACTGGCACAAATGGGCCGGCGTCACGATCCTGATGCTGTCTGCGGTGCGACTGGCCTGGCGGCTCACACACCGCCCACCTGCCCTGCCACAGGCCGTCACATTGGCCATGCCGGGCTGGCAAATGCAGGCGTACAACGCCACCCATGTTGCCATGTATGCGCTGTTCTTCGTCGTGCCGCTGGCTGGCTGGGCCTACAGTTCCGCAGCCGGTTTTCCGATTGTGCTGTTTGGCGTGTTGCCGTTGCCTGACTTTGTGGCAGCCAGCAAGCCACTGGCCGAGTTGATCAAACCGTGGCATGAGTTGTCGGCCAATGCCCTGGCTGCGCTGGTCGTTCTGCACGTGGCCGCCGCTGTCAAACACCATTTCATCGACAAAGATGGCTTGCTGGAGCGCATGTGCCCCGGCCGGCCTTGAGCAGACCCACCCCCATCTGAATTCTTATGAAACCCGACACCATGAAATTATTCCCGACCACCCTGCGCGCCACCACCCTGGCAGTGCTGGCCACACTGGCCACATTCAGCGCCCACGCGGATCAAAAGCTGCTGCCCGCACAAAGCGAGATCACCTTTGTGAGCAAGCAGATGGGCGTTCCAGTAGAAGGGCGCTTCAAGAAGTTTGATGCACAAATCGCCTTTGACCCGACCAGGCCCCAGACTGGCAACATCGCTTTCACCATCGACATCGCCAGCGTTACGCTGGGCTCGCCCGAGCCTGATGCCGAATTGCCCAAGGCCCCGTGGTTCAACACCGCCAAGTTTCCGCAAGCCACGTTCCAGTCCAGCAGTATCAAAGGCCTGGGCGGCGGCAAGTTTGAAGTGGCCGGCAAACTCGCGATCAAGGGCAACACACACGATGCCATCATCCCGGTCGTGCTGACGCAAGCCGGCGCCACCACGACCGCCAGCGGCGTACTCACCCTCAAACGCCTGGCGTACAAGATTGGTGAAAACGAGTGGGCGGACACCGCCATAGTGGCCGACGACGTGCAGGTCAAGTTCAAGCTGGCGCTCTCTGGCGTCGGCAAATTCTGATTTTTTTCTCAACCCCGCTTTTAATGGAGCAACTCACTATGCGTAAATCCCTTCTCGGACTGGCCGTCGCCGCCACCTTGGTATCTGGTCTGGCCCAAGCCCAGTCGGCAGCCTATGGCATCGACCCAACACACACTTTTGTGACCTTTGAGATCGGTCACTTCGGTGCCTCCGTCAATCGCGGCCGCTTCGACAAAAAGGAAGGCTCGATTCAATTTGATCGGGCTGGCAAGACCGGCAAAGTGGACATCAGCATCGACACCACCTCGATCAACTCCGGCACCGCCGCCTTTGACAAACACCTGCAAAGCGCCGACCTGTTCGATGCAGCCAAGTTCCCCACCATCAAGTTTGTCTCGGACAAATTTGTCTTCAACGGCGACAAGGTGGCCGAGGTCTCGGGGAATTTAACGCTGCTGGGCAAGACCCAGGCCGTCACCCTGAAAGCCAATCAATTCGCCTGCTACCAGAGCCCCATGCTCAAGCGCGAAGTCTGCGGCGGCGATTTTGAAACCACCATTGACCGCACCGCCTTTGGCATGAACTACGGTGTGGATTGGGGTTTCCCCAAGAACGTTCGCCTGGTGGTCCAGGTCGAAGCCGTCAAGCAGTAATCAGGCAAAGACGTTGAATTTCGCGGCGAGTTGCTGCAGGCTTTTGAGCCTGCCCCAGGGCATCTCGCCCGATGCCGGCTCGGTGCTGGAAGAATGCGCCTTTTGGCGCTCGGCCTCATCGCGGAATTCACGCATGGCCGACACTGCCAGCGCCACAAAGTCCGGCTGCCTGGCCTCGGCCACCGGCTGAGGCTTGGCCACCAGAACACCGTCCTTATTGAGTGTGATCTGGGTGAAGACGCCAGCGTTTCGGTCGACCGCACGCTGGTGCTCAGCCGCTTGGGAATCACTGTCGATTGGAGCGCCTCCAGCGCCGATCGCCTTGCGACCATCGGTATAGAAGTTCCCTTCCGCCCGATCCTGCGGCGAGACACCTTCGCCTGGAAACTGTACCTTCAGCACCACGCTCTCGGCGCGCAGTCGGGCGCCTTGCGCAGCGGGCGCAGGCACGCCGCCCTGCGGCTTGGTCAAGCCAGCGCGCGGTGCGGCATCCGAGACGTCACTATCCAGGGCGCTGGGTGTGTTGTTACGTGGAAACTGTAGGTGGTTATAGCGGTCGATTTGCATGGCACATCCCCGATAAGGCAGTGGGTCCGCCAAGTATCGGGACGCGCCAAATCGCCCATTGCCAAAATAAAGCCCAATAAACCGGGTATTTCTTTCACATGGCTGCTGAACGGGTTTTTAGCACGATGCGGGTGAACAGTCGGTCATAGGCCGGATTGGGCGGAAATTTGCCGCCCAGCGGGTCCATGTTTAACCTGAACGCCGCATCCAGTTCCTGCCAGTCGGCCGCCTGCAACAGCTTTTCCGCTTCGGGCAGGATCACGGTTTCCTCGAGGCGCATATGCTCCAGGTAGAAATCCAGGTAGCGCAGGGCCGTGTCCACGAATACCTGCATCCGTGAATCGCCCAGCAACTCCCAGGCCAGCAGCAAATGCTGCAGTTCACGCACAGCCTGCTCACCCTGTTGGTGGTCTAGATCGAGTCGGGTGACCAGTTCCTGCAATGCGGGTGCCACACGCAACAAACGGGGGAACAGCAACTCGGACTCTTTGGTGTGGTGCAGCCGCTGCGGGAACTCGTCGACATAGAACAACATCGCGCGCAGGACATCAAAGAACTGCTGGGGGCTGTCGCCCGGGCCCTGCACCACCAACTCGCGCATGGAACGCAACATGGCGCCCAGTGACGCGTGCTCATCACGGATGATCTTCAGGCTGGCGTGTTTCATGGCGGTCTCCGATATATTATTTTCAGCATGGCCCCGCGTTCCCCGACAATGAATCTAACCGAAACGTCCAATCCTGATCAATGTCATGAAAAGACGCCATTTCGACGCGGTGAATCTGCTACGCTTTGAATCCTATCTGTTTTTATGAAAGGTGCACTATGTCCGAGTCCACAACCTCCAACGTCACAGCCCAGGAAAAGCTGGTAACCGATATTCGCGCCGTCATTTCCGATGCCGAAGAGATCCTGTTGGCCACAGCAGACCAAACTGGCGAAAAGATTGCCAGCTTGCGCGCGCGCATCAAAGAACGCGTGCTGGACGCCCGCATCCGTCTCGATGCTGCAGAAGAAGTGCTGATTGAAAAGACCCGCGCCGCAGCCCGCGCCACCGATGACTACGTGCATGAGAACCCATGGCAGGCGGTTGGCATCGGGGCTGGCATCGGCTTTTTGCTCGGCCTGGTTTTGGGCCGTCGCTAGTCCCAACCGACATCACCCGTGGGCCAAACCCAAGACGAATCAGGCGCATGGAGCGCAGCCAAGGCTAAAGCGGTCACGCTGTTGGCCGTTGGGCGGACGCGACTGGAGTTGCTCGGCAACGAGCTCGAGGTCGGACGCCTCAGCGCCATGCGCCAGCTCATGCTGGCGCTGGCCATGATGTTTTGCATCGGCTTGGGCATCGTGCTGGCCGTCATCGGCCTGACCCTGCTGTTCTGGGAACAGCGCCTGGTGGTTGTGGGGGTTTGCGCTGCGCTGATCTGGGCACTGGCCTGTTACTTTTACTTTGGTTTGCGACGGTCTGCCAAAGAACCCGATCCAATTTTCAACGCCAGCCTGGCTGAACTGCAGGAAGACCTGCGCCAACTCAAAGCAGCAACACGCAA
>JAIPDC010000050.1 GCA_021737865.1 Rhodoferax sp. | reverse complement strand
TAAATACAGCTTTACTGGGCTATTGCGCGATGAAACCAACCGATTTTGCCGTGTTGCCGGCGTATGCCGAGCTGCATTGCCTCTCCAATTTCAGTTTCCAGCGTGGTGCGTCCCAGCCCGAGGAACTGGTCGAGCGGGCGGCGGCACTGGGGTACAGCGCACTGGCCATCACCGATGAGTGCTCGGTTGCGGGCGTGGTGCGGGCGCATGGTGAGGCGCGCAAGCGGGGCTTGAAACTGCTGCTGGGTGCCGAATTCAGGGTGACGCTGGAGCCGGCGGTGCAGGCGGACACAAATCGTTCCGGTGCGCCTGTTCCCGCCAGCAGTTTTACCGCCGTGGTGCTGGCCCACGACCTGGTCGGGTGGGGCAACCTGTGCGAGTTCATCACCGTGGCGCGCCGCGCCGCGCCCAAGGGACAGTACCAGTTGGGCTGGCGGGGGCGATACAACCAGGCCTTGTGGGCGCGGCTTGGCCATTGCGAGCTTCTTCTGGTGCTGCCGTCTGCTATCAATATGGAAGCTGCTTGCGCAGTCGTTACGGGGGCTAGAGGGCTATTTGGCTTAAATTTTTGGCTGGCTGCAGGGCTGCGTCTGGGCCTGGATGATGCCGGCAAGCTGTACCGTCTGCGTCGGATTGGGCAGCTCACCGGCGTGCCGCTGGTGGCTTGCGGCGATGTGCGCATGCACCTGCGCTCCCGCAAGCCCTTGCACGATGTGCTTACCGCCGTGCGGCTGGGTCAGCCGGTTGCGAGTTGCGGGTTTGCGCTGCAAGCCAATGCCGAGGCCCACCTGCGCTCGCGTGAACGCCTGGGCGCCCTGTACCCGGCCGAGTGGCTGGCCAACACCCTGGTCATCGCTGATAAATGCAATTTCAGCCTGGATGAACTGCGCTACCACTATCCGTTGGAGGCCGTGTTGCCTGGCCACACGCCCGCGCAAACCCTGCGCCACTATACGCAGGAGGGCGCCCAGGTGCGCTATCCCCAGGGCACGCCGTCGGCAGTGCAGCAACAGCTGGAGCACGAGCTGGCGCTGATCACCGAACTGAAGTACGAGATGTATTTTTTGACCGTGCATGACATCGTGCGTTTTGCCCGCAGTCGGGACATTCTTTGCCAGGGGCGCGGTTCGGCGGCCAATTCGGCGGTGTGTTACTGCCTGGGTGTGACCGAAGTGGACCCGTCACGCAGTAGCGTGCTGTTTGAGCGCTTCATCAGCCGTGAGCGCGACGAGCCGCCCGACATCGATGTCGACTTTGAGCACCAGCGCCGCGAAGAGGTGATCCAGTACATCTACGCCAAGTACGGCCGCGAGCGAGCCGCCTTGACCGCCACCGTCATCAGCTACCGCCCGCGCAGCGCCTTGCGCGATGTGGGGCGGGCACTGGAAATCCCGGAAGACCTGATCACCGCACTGGCCAAGGAGCACCCGGGCATGTACAGCCGCGAGGTGCTGGCCGAGCGGCTGCAGTCTGCCATCGAACGCCTGGGCCCCGATTTTGTAGCGCCGCCGGCGGACCGGCTGGAACTGTGGACCGCATTGAGTGCGCAGCTGCAGCGCTTTCCGCGCCACTTGAGCCAGCACGTGGGCGGCTTTGTGCTGACGCAAGGGCCCCTGACGCGTCTGGTGCCGGTTGAGAACGCCTCCATGCCGGACCGCTCCATCATTCAGTGGGACAAGGATGACCTGGATGCGGTCGGTTTGCTGAAAGTCGATGTGCTTGCATTGGGCATGTTGAGCGCCATCCGTCGCTGCCTGTCGTTGATCGGCCAATGGCGTGGTGTCACGATGCGCATGCAGGACATTCCCGCCGAAGACCCGGCCACTTTTGAGATGATCTGCAAGGCCGACACGGTGGGCGTGTTCCAGATCGAAAGCCGGGCCCAGATGAGCATGCTGCCACGCCTGAAGCCCCGCTGCTTTTATGACCTGGTGGTGGAGGTGGCGATTGTGCGGCCTGGCCCGATTCAGGGCGGCATGGTGCACCCGTATCTGAAAGCCCGTGCCAACCCGCAAGCCGTGCAGTACGCCAGCCCTCAGCTTGAAGAGGCCTTGAAGCGCACGCTGGGTGTGCCGATTTTTCAGGAGCAGGTGATGCAGGTGGCCATGGCGGCGGCCGATTTCTCCGCCGGAGAGGCCGACCAGTTGCGCCGCTCCATGGCGGCCTGGAAGCGCAAGGGCGGCGTGCATGTGTTTTATGACCGCATGGTCAGCGGCATGCTGAAGAACGGCTACACGCAGGAGTATGCGGACCAACTGTTCAAACAGATCGAGGGCTTTGGCGAGTACGGTTTCCCGGAAAGTCATGCAGCCAGTTTTGCGCTGCTGGTGTACGTGAGTTGCTGGTTGAAATGGCACGAGCCAGCCTGTTTTCTGGCCGCCATGCTCAACAGCCAGCCTCTGGGTTTCTATGGCCCTTCGCAACTGGTGCAGGACGCACGCCGGCATGGTGTGGAAGTGCGCGCCGCCGACGTGTCGCACAGCGATTGGGATTGCACTTTGGAAAGCATGGGGTCAGACCACCCAGCCATCCGCCTGGGCTTGCGCCTGGTCAGCGGCTTGAAGCAGGACGCGGCCCATCGGATCACCGCCGAGCGCAACAACAGCCCATTTGCCACCACCCAGGACCTGGCCTTGCGCTGCAACCTGGATGCCGGCGATCTGAAGGTGCTGGCCAGTGCAGACGCCTTGCTTTCCTTGTCAGGTCATCGGCGCCAGCAGGTGTGGGATGCCTCGGCCCTGGTTGCGGCACCCGCGTTGCTCAAGGGTGTGCCGATTGAAGAAGATGCGTTGCAGTTGCCCGCAGCGCAAGAGGGCGAGGAGGTGGTGTTTGATTACGCCGCAATGGGGCTAACTTTGCGCTCCCACCCCTTGCTGCTATTGCGTGGGCAGCTATCAAAACAGAAGCTGCTCACGGCCGCACAGATGGCCGGTTACCCCAGCGGCCGGCTGGTGCGAACCTGCGGCATTGTCACCATGCGCCAGCGTCCGCAAACCGCCAAGGGCGTGGTGTTCGTCACCCTCGAAGACGAGACCGGCAGCGTCAACGTGATTGTCTGGAAGGCCGTGCGCGAGCGCTTTCGCCAGGAGGTCTACCGCTCCCGTCTGCTGGCGGTGTACGGTGTGTGGCAGCGTGATGAAGACAGCGGGGGTGAAGTGCGACACGTGATCGCCAAGCGGTTGGTCGACCTGACGCATCTGCTGGGGGAGGTGGCCACGACGAGCCGGGATTTTCATTGACCGATCCTTGTCGGTTGTTCAACCCATCGCCGATACAATTTCCAAAACGCACAGGGAGTGTTCTGATGGATCGGTTTTTCTGGGTCGCCCTGATGGCGCTGCTATCGGGCCATGCCGCAATCTGCGCCGGGCCGTTGGAAGAGGGTGTGGCCGCACACCAGCGCGGGGAATACTCGGCAGCATTCGGTGCATTCCGGGCACTGGCCCAGGACGGCAATGCCGCAGCGCAATTCAATCTGGGACAGATGTACCGCCAGGCCCAGGGCATACCCAGGGACGCGGTTGAAGCGGCCCGTTGGTACCACAGGGCGGCTGCGCAGGGGGATGCCCAGTCGCAATACAACCTGGGGGTGATGTACTACAACGGGCAGGGCGTTGTGCGCAATTTTGTCTTTTCGCACATGTGGCTCACGCTCAGCGCCATGTCAGGCGCTGAAAACGCGGTGCGCAACCGTGCCATGCTGGTCAAGCAGATGACTGCTGAGCAGATCGCCGAGGCCCTGCAACTGGCCCGCGCCTGCAAGCAGCGCGACTTCAAAGACTGCGGCTGAAGTCACAGGGCAGCGACCCGCGCAGCGGCGGATCGTGGGGGCTATTTACCGAATTTTGGCAGCCTCAGCTTCCATCTGGGTGACCAGTTCTTCCATCTGATCCACCACAGCCTGAACAGTTTCGCGCTGGGTCAGGTCAACACCGGCCTTTTGCAATTGTTTCATGGGCTCGTCATTTGCACCGCTGCCCAGCAGCGTCAGGTAGCGCTCGGTAGCCGATGCACGCGCCGCCGGGGTGCCGGTGTTCATGTCCTTGAACAGCTTGGCCGATGAGGCAAAGCAGGTCGCGTACTGGTAGACGTAATAGGGGGAATTGAAGAAGTGCGGAATGCGCGTCCAGGTAAATTTGTACGCATCGTCCACGGTGACCGCATCGCCGTAATAGTCTTTGAGCAACTTGAGGTAGATGCCATTCAAAACGGCTGCCGTGACCGGTTGGCCCTGCTCGACCAGTTTGTGTGTCTGGAGTTCATAGTCGGCAAACAGCACCTGCGTGTAGAAAGTGCCGACGATCGAGTCGACAGCATGCTGTAGCAGCATGAACCGTTCGCGCGGGTCGGTGCGGGTTTCCAGTAGCTTGTTGAGCAGGAATCGCTCGTTGGTGGTGGATGCCACTTCGGCCACAAAGATGGTGGGGCTGGAGGTGACAAAGGGCTGCTTTTCGAACGACAACACACTGTGCATGGCGTGCCCGCCCTCGTGTGCCAGCGTAAACAGGGCACCCAGCGTGTCGTTGTGATTGAGCAGTACGTAAGGGCCAACACCGTACACCCCGGCGTTGTAGGCACCGCTGCGCTTGCCGTCGTTCTCGTAGACGTCAATGCGTCCGCTGCTCAGAAAGTTCTTGTACTTGGCCCCGTAGTCCGCTCCCAGCGGGGTCACCGAGGACAGAACCAGTTCTTTCGAATCGTCATAGGAGTAGCTGGCATCGGTTTTGAACAGCGGAATGGAGCCGTCGTACAGGTGATAGGTCTCCAGGCCCAGCAACTTCTTGCGTAATTTCATGTAACGCTGCAGGGGCCCCGTGCCGCTGCGCACGGTGCTGACCAGCGTCTGCAAAACGGCAGGCGGCACCGCATTGGTGTCCAGCGCCGCTTCCATGGTGCTGGGGAAATTGCGCGCCTGTGCGGTGAACCAGTCGCGTTGCAGCACGCCGTTGTATATGGCGGCATAGGTGTTGGCCGTGGAAGAGAATGTGCCGATGTAGGCGTCAAAAGCCTTGGCCCGGTCGGCCTGGTTGTAGTTGGTCTGCAGCACGGTCTGGTAGGTGCCGTGTCCGAGCGTGATTTCCTTGCCATCGGAGAGCGTAACCTTCGGAAACTTGATGTCTGAGGTACTCAGTTCCTGAAAGGTTGCGCCAGGCGACTGGCCCAGACGGGCCGCGTACGACAGTAATTTTTCACCCTTGGCATCCAGCACATGCGCCTGCTGGCGGTAGTGCTCCTGAATGCCAAACCGGTAGGGTGCCAATGCCGGTGTCTGCGCAATCCACGACTCCATCGTCTCCTTCGGAATTTGCAGCAGCTCAGGGGTGAACCACGACGTGGCGGTTCCGAACTTGGCAAAGATGGCGCCCACGCGCTGGAATTTGCCTGCAATTTCCTGGTTGCGCGTGTCCACGTCGCGTTGCAACTGCGGGTAGCGGTAGACCCGGTACTGCAGGATGCCGATTTCGTCAAAGGCCTGGTAGGCCTTTAGCACGGCGGCGGGTCCGCTGGCCAGGCTGCCCTTGAGCTGGGCAAACGCATCCATCCTGGCTTCCATTTCCTTCATGCCGGCGTCCCATGCTTCCCAGTTCGGGTAAATGGGTGAAAACTCCCAGCGGTAGGCGGGTGGGATTTCTGCGCGAACACGGGTCTCAGGCTTGGCCGCAGACAGGGCGCTTCCAGTGCCGAGCATGGACAGTGCGCCAAACAGCGCGCTCAAAATCATGGGGTGTGGGTATTGATTCATATTTTTGACACGTACAAGCCTATTTTGATTTTCCATTTTTCAGCCGGCTCATTTCCCGTGATGCGGTCGGTGACGGAAGGTTTTGCCAGGTCCACGTCCCGCGGGGGAACGGGGCAATTCATTTTGCCATCGTGCACGATGCGCACCACGGGGCGCAGCAAATCGGTGGTCGACTCTTCAACCACCATGGGTGCTCTGTGACTGCAGTGCTTTGAGTTTGCGATAGAGAGAGCGTTCACTGATGCCCAACTTCTTTGCCAGGTCCGCCCGGCTGCCACGGTGGCTGGCAATCGCTTGCAACTCGGCGGCTTGCTCCTGATCCTTCATGGTCGGCAGCAGGAGGGACGTTGTCGTGTTTTCGGTGTTTCCGGGGCGGCGGCCAGACTGTAGCGCCTGTTCAATATGTCGCTGGTGAATGGTTTCACCGTCACACAGCAGCGAGGCGCGTTCGAGCAGGTTGCGCAACTCCCGCACATTGCCGGGAAATGAGTGACTTTGAAGCAAAGTGAGCGCATCTGCCGTCATATCCAGTCGCCGCTTTGGCGCCACGCGCTGCAGCAGGGCGTCGGCCAGCAACGCAATGTCCTCCCGGCGCTCGCGCAGGGGTGGCAGGTGGATGGGAAAGGTGCTCAGGCGGTAGTACAAGTCCTCCCGAAAGCGCCCTTCGCTGACCATGCGGTCAAGGTCGCGGTGGGTGGCTGATACCACCCGTATGTCTGCATACCGCAGCTCGGTGCTGCCGACACGGCGGTAGGTGCCGCTCTCCAGCAAACGCAGCAACTTGACTTGCATGGTGAGCGGAATATCGCCTACCTCGTCCAGGAACAGCGTGCCTGCGCTGGCCGCCTCAACGAGGCCGCCTTTGGTGGACGTTGCCCCGGTGAACGCACCTCGCTCATGGCCAAACAGTTCGGACTCGAATAGGTTTTCCGGCAAGCTGGAGCAATCCACTGCCACCAGTGCCCGGTGTGCACGTGCGCTGGCTTCGTGGATTGCATGGGCCACCAGTTCTTTGCCCGTTCCGGACTCGCCCTGTAGCAGCACGGTGGCCTGTGATGGGGCCACGCGGGCTACGAGCTCCAGCATGCGCTGAAAGGCGCTGGCGCGCCCGATCAGGCTTTGCGCCTCGGGTTGGCCGCGCGTCACCTGAAGCGGCTCCATGCGTTCCACAAACAGCACCTGCTTGCCCCTGGCGTCATGGAGGGGTGAGAGCTCGATGTTGACGTACTCCTCCCCCTTGGGCGTGTGGTGCAGGTGCAAGACCCGCTCGCGCTGGCCCGACTCGCGCGCCTTGGCCAATGGACAGGATTCCCCTGCCTGGTCGCAGGGGACATTGAAGTGGTGCGACACCTCGTAGCAGGTGCGTCCCACCACGCTTCGGTCCGGGCCGAACTGGCGCCGGTAGGCTGCGTTGGCAGCAACAATGCGGTATTGCGTGTCGAACAGTATGTGGGGCTCGGCCAACCCGTCCAGGTAGGAAACCAGTTCCGGCAGGGGTTTTTTTGCGGTGTCGTGCATGCTCAATATTTGTATTGGACGATGCTGCCATTTTCCGCCAATTTACGCCAGATATATGCCAGGATGGCAGTTGCCATTGACAAATGTCAAGGCCGACGTTTGCTCTGTCAGTTCAAGTCGTTGAATTTAAACGGGAAATTTCGCCACGCCAGGATGGCATGTTTCTTGTTAAGGTATATCCTGTGCGTTGACTTGCCTTGCCCTTCTCCGGTCAAGAGGGCCGTGTCAGAGTTGCTCGTAGTGTGCTGGATCAACAGCACCGGCATCTGCATTTGCGGTGCTGTGGCGAGACGAATTTCCGCCGTGCGTGGCAAACTTGCCGTCATCTACGAAAATGAAGACCCCCAATGCCTGCGATAAGCCGCAAGCAACCTATTTGCTAAGGAAGAAACCGTGAACAACAAGACTGAACAGGAAAAGGGGCGCGTCATCATCCCGATCGCCGTATCTCCTGACAAGGGACCCATCGAACCGCCTCCTGATGCGGATCCAGAGATGGTCTCGCTGTACGAGGCGCATAAGAAGATTTATCCGCGCAGTGTTTCGGGGTTGTTTTCGAACTGGCGCTGGGGCATGGTTTTTCTGACACAGATCATCTTTTATGGGCTGCCATGGCTGGAATGGGGTCAGCGTCAGGCCGTGCTGTTTGATTTGGGTGCCCGGCGCTTCTATGTTTTTGGGCTGGTCCTCTATCCGCAGGACTTCATCTACCTGACCGGGATTCTGGTAATTTCGGCTTTTTCACTGTTTTTGTTTACCGCCGTCGCGGGGCGGTTGTGGTGTGGCTATGCGTGCCCGCAAACGGTGTACACCGAGATCTTTCTCTGGCTGGAGAAAAAAATAGAGGGCGACAGGTCCGCACGTATGCGCCGCGATGCCGGCCCGTGGAATGGCGACAAGATTGGCCGCAAAGTCGGCAAGCATTTGGTGTGGCTGGCAGTGGCAATGTGGACCGGCTTTACCTTCGTGGGCTACTTCACACCCATTCACGAACTGGCGGGTGAATTCATGGCCTGGGAACTCGGCGCGTGGGAGATTTTTTGGACCTTTTTCTACAGCTTCGCAACCTATGGAAATGCCGGCTTCATGCGTGAGCAGGTGTGCAAGCATATGTGTCCCTATGCACGCTTCCAAAGCGCCATGTTTGACAAGGACACGCTTATCGTGACCTACGATGCCGAGCGTGGTGAGCCCCGTGGCGCACGTTCGAAAAAGGCCGATCCTGCGGCGCTCAATCTTGGCGCCTGCATCGACTGCAGTCTTTGTGTGCAGGTATGTCCCACCGGAATCGACATTCGCAAAGGGTTGCAATACGAGTGCATTGGCTGCGGCGCTTGTGCTGACGTATGCGACACCGTGATGGACAAGGTGGGTTACCCGCGCGGCCTGGTGAAATACTCCACCGAGAATGCGGTCAACCAGCACTGGACCCGCGCGCAGACCTGGCGCCATGTTCTGCGTCCCCGTGTGTTGATTTACACGGCCATTTTGGGCACCGTGGTGACCGCTATGGCCGTGAGCCTGGCGATGCGCATTCCGTTCAAGGTGGATGTGGTGCGTGACCGTGGCGCACTGGCCCGCATTGCCGATGGTGGGCGCATCGAGAACGTGTTCCGCCTGCAGATCATGAATGCGACCGAAGCCATGCAGCAGTTCCATATCTCGGTGTCGGGCATGCCCGACCTCCAGGTGGTGTCGGAGAACGATATTGACATCGCCTCCACGCAGGCGCGCTGGGTGGCGGTGCGGGTGCAGGGGCCGGCCGAAGGTGCGGCAGCGGGCTCGTACCCCATCCATTTTGAGATTGTGGCCAAGAGCGGAATTGGCAAGGTGGCCGAAAAAGCAGCCTTTATCGTGCCGCGCTGAGCGTGATTTTTGGTTCGGTGGTGTGTGAAATGGGCAATTAATCCGCCACATATCTTCACTTCTGTGTGTGGCTGTCGATAGAACAATCTAGCCATACACGGAAACCGGGAGAAAACCATGCAAGCCACCTTCAATAACCTGCTGTCTCAAGGCGAACTGGCCAAGCGCTGGGGAAGGACCGAATCCGCAATCGGACTGGCAACGGCTGTCGGTGCCGGGCCCCGATACGTCAAGATTGATGGGGCGATCCGATACCCGGTGGATGAGGTGCAACGGTACGAGCGTGCCTGCCTGTACTTTGATCCAGCTGAAGTGGCATTGCAAACGGTGAATTGATCTCTCTTTGGATGGGCTGCCAACTATGCGTATAGTTATTGTTTGTTTGACAGTCCACTAAATCGGAGAGAGATATGAAAACCGCCCACGACCTCGTCATCGCGGCAAAAGCCCGCGTGCAGGAAGTCCCCCTTCAAGATGCCGAACAGGCCATTCGCGAGGCCGATGTGCTGGTCGATGTGCGTGAGGCCGATGAGTTTGCGGCAGGCCACCTGCCCGGTGCCGTGCACATTTCACGCGGCATGTTGGAATTCAAGTTCAGCGCCAACCCGGCGCTGCAGCCGCGTGACCTCAAGGTCTTGTTGTACTGCAAGACCAGCGGCCGCGCAGCGCTTGCGGCGGCGGCTCTGCATGAGATGGGTTACCTGAATGTGCAGTCCATTGCCGGCGGGTTTGACGTCTGGGCTGCGGCTGGAAAACCGGTAGCCAAGCCCGACACCCCGTCATTTGAATAGACGCGCAGGGGCGCTGCCACGGGCGCGGGCCTGATCAGTTTGTAGAGGTCCTTTGGGTTGGGTAGTTCAGGAATCACCGGGATTTCTCCGCCGATCTGAAATGCCAGCGCCAACTCATGCACGTAGCGCAGTGCTGAAAAATCTTCCATGGCAAAGCCGACAGAGTCGAACAGCGTGATTTGCGCGCCACTCTCTCGGCCGATCTTGTGACCCGACAACACTTGCCAGAGTTCGGTCACACCGAAGTCTGCCGGCATTTGCTGCAGGTCGCCCTCGATGCGGGTTTGCGGTTCATATTCCACAAACACTCTGGCGGCGCGCAGCACATCGGCGTGGATTTCTGTCTTTCCGGGGCAGTCACCGCCCACACCATTGATATGCATGCCGGGCTCCAGCATATCGGGCGTGATGATGGTGGCGTTGGTCTTGTCGGCCGTGATCGTGGTGACAATGTCGGCACCGCGCACAGCGTCGGCCGTGTGGGCGCAGGCGACCAGACGCAGACCGGCTGCATCGGGGTTGTTCTGCAGGTTGTGCATCAGTTTCGCGGTTGCGGCGCCGTCGACGTCAAACAGGCGGATTTCTTCGATGCCCAGCAGATGGTGAAAGGCTAGCGCCTGAAACTCACTCTGCGCACCGTTTCCGATGAGTGCCATCACCCGACTTGCTGGACGCGCAAGAGCGCACGCGGCCACGGCAGACGTAGCCGCCGTGCGCATGGCGGTGGTGAGTGTCAGTTCGCTGATCAACAGCGGGAAACCCGTGTCCACATCCGCCAGCACACCAAAGGCCATCACGGTGGGCAGGCCGACGTTCGTGTTTTTGGGGTGGCCGTTAACGTATTTGAAGGTGTAGGTTTTGGCATCGGCAATCGGCATGAGTTCGATCACTCCATCGGCAGAGTGGGCTGCCAGACGCGCTGTTTTTTCAAACTCCGGCCAGCGCAGAAAGTCCTGCCGGATGGTACTGGCCATGCCCCGGAGCGTCGCGGCCACTCCCTGACGTTGGACGATGTCGGCGATGTCGTGCGGGCTTAGAAATCGGGTGGCGCGTGGGGTGGCAAATGTGTTTTTCATGTTTGGTTTCCTGACAGCATGCAGAGGCCTGCAAACGATGAAGACAAGTATGGTTTTGTGTTCAGTCAATAACAATCGGCAACTATGCATAAGATTAGGTAAATAATTGGCGTTTTGGCACCAATAATTGCCACTATGGATGAAATTGATCAAAAACTGATGTCGTTCCTGCGCCAGAATGCACGACTGACGGTGGCCGCGCTTGCGGCTAAATTAAGGGTCTCGCGTGGCACCGTGACCAATCGCATTCGTCGCCTTGAAGATGAGGGCGTCATCGTGGGCTATACGGTGCGCCTGCGCCCGGATGTTCAGAACAACGCGATCAAGGCCTGGATGAGCATTGCGGTGGACGGTAACCAAACCCGTGCGGTGATTGCCAGTCTGCTGGGTGAGCCCGGCGTGGCCACGCTGCAT
Organism: Rhodoferax sp.; assembly: GCA_021737865.1. Taxonomy (GTDB): domain Bacteria; phylum Pseudomonadota; class Gammaproteobacteria; order Burkholderiales; family Burkholderiaceae_C; genus Allorhodoferax. The sequence continues at coordinate 7,946 of JAIPDC010000050.1, read as the reverse complement.
GACACGAATGGGCGCTGGGACCTGCTGGCCGAGTTGCGCGCCGAGACCCTGCAGGAGTTGGCCAAGGTGCTGGAGCGCATCCGTCTGCTCAAAGGCATCAGCAACACCGAGACCAGCATCCATCTGGAAACGTTTCGGCTCTCATGAACGGGCCAGCGCATCGGCGCGCCGCACGCTTACTCCGAGCGCAATGCCTCGACCGGGTCCAGCTTTGCCGCGCTGCGTGCCGGCAATACGCCGGCCAGCAAGCCGATCATGATGGCAATGCCCTCAGCCAGCAACACAAAGGTGATGGGGGTATGGACCGGAAGGGCAGGCACCGCCAGGTGAATGATCTGCGCCAGGCCAAAACCCAGCACCAGCCCCATCATTCCGCCAATGGCTGACAGCGTGACCGCCTCACCCAGAAACAAGCCAAGAATGGTTCGCCGTGGCGCCCCCAGGGCCACCAGCAAGCCGATCTCGCTGGTGCGCTCGCTGACCGCAATGGTCATGATGGTGACAATGCCGACGCCACCCACCAGCAACGAGATGCTGCCCAGCGCGCCCACGGCCATGGTCAGAATGTCGAGAATGTTCGACAGCGTGCGCAGCATGTCCTCTTGCGTGGTGATGGTGAAGTCCTCTCGGCCATGGCGTGCCATCAGGGTGCTCCTGACAGCCGCAACGATGCTCGCTGCCGGGATACCTTCCTCATAAGCCAGGTCGATTTTCATCATGCCGTCGCGGTTGTACAACTCCAGCGCGCGCGCCGTCGGTATGTAGGCCGCATCGTCCAGGTCCACACCCAAAAACTGTCCTTTGGCCTCTAACACCCCAATCACCCGAAATTGCAGATTGCCCACCCGCACCCGCGCCCCCAGAGGGTTGGCACTGCCAAACAATTCAGATTTGAGTTTGGATCCCAACACCACAAAGGCGCGGGCATTCTCCAGCGCCTCATCGGGCAGAAACTGGCCGGTCTTGACCTTGATGCTGTAGACCTTGAGCATGTCGGCACCGACGCCATTGACCGTGGTACGGCGCAATCTCCCATTGCCACCTACCTCGGTGTTGCCCCAGACGGTGGCGGTCATGCCGGTGACGTGGGGCAGTGCGCGCAGCGCGCGTGCGTCGTCCAGCGTCAGGGGGCGAACCGATGATGGAATGCCGGTTGGGGCCGGGCCCGAGGTCTTGACCTTGCCCGGTGAAATGCTGGCAATGTTGGTGCCAAACTGGGTGAATTCGGCCAGCACAAAGCGGTGAATCCCTTCCCCGATGGAGGTCAGCAAAATGACCGATGCAATGCCGACCGCAATGCCCAGCAAAGTCAGAAAACTGCGCAGGCGCTGCGCGGTGACGGCGCGCAGTGCAAGACGGACGGCGTCGGGCAATAACATAGTGCTAGTCGCCGCCGGGCCGCCCCAAGGGGACGATGGCCCCCTCGGGGGGCAGCGCAATACGCAAAGCGATAAGCGTGGGGGTCATACGGTTAGCGTTTGGAGAGCGCCTGTACCGGGTCCAACTGCGCGGCGCGGCGGGCTGGCAACACGCCAAACAGAATGCCGGTCACCAGGGCAGTCGCCAGGCCGGCAAAGACAGCCCAATCGGGCGGGTAGGCCGGAAACGTGGGATAGAGTTGGCGAATCAGCCCCGCCGCAAGTTGCCCGAGCAAATAGCCCACGATGGCCCCCGCCAGCGACAGCATCGTCGCCTCGGTTAAAAATACCAGTCGAATGCCGCCTCCGGTAGCGCCCAGGGCTTTCAGCAGGCCAATCTCGGCGGTGCGCTGGCTCACCGATACCAGCATGACGTTCATCACCAGAATGCCCGCCACCGCCAAGCTGATGGCGGCAATGCCTGCCACGCCCAGCGTCAGCGCGCCGAGCAGGCGGTCGAAGGTGGCGAGCACGGCGTCCTGCGTGATGACCGTCACGTCTTGTTCACCCTCATGGCGCAGTTTGATGATGTCGGCCACTTGGACTTTTGCGGTCTCAATGGCGTCGCGGCTATTGGCTTCGATCAGGATGCGAAACAGCGTGTTGCTGTTGAACATGGATTGCGCGATGGAGACGGGAACAAACACCAGTTCGTCGGTGTTCATGCTCAGTCCCTGGCCGCTGGCCGCCAGCACCCCCACGATGCGAAAGCGCCGGTCGCCAATGCGCACCAGTTGACCCAGCGATGGAGTGCTGCCAAAAATCTCGTCGCGCACCTTGGCCCCAATGACGGCTTCGCTGGCCCCTCCGCGCCAGTCACCGGCGGACAAAAACCGTCCCTGGGCCATGGTCATATTGCGCAAGTTGATGTACTGTGAAACGGTACCTGCCACCATGACTTCGCGCAACTTGCCCCCGGCGCTGATCTCCGAGGTGCCCACGGCCAGTGGCGCTACCCGTGCGACGGCACTGGCCCGTTGCAGTGCCTGGGCATCGTCAATGGTCAGGTCACGCGTCGTGTTGGTAATGGCGTTGCCGGGGCTGAACCCACCGGTCTGTGAGCGCCCGGGCAGAACAATGACCAGGTTGCTGCCCAAGCTTGAGAACTCGTTCATTACGTAGCGCCGCGCACCATCGCCCAGCGCAGTCAGCACCACCACGGCCGCCACGCCAATGGCCATGGCCAGCACCAGCAGCGATGCGCGCAGGGGGTTGCCGGTGGCGGCATCCCGTGCAAAGCGGATCAGGTCGGCTCCGCGCATGGCAGGGAGCCCGGTTCAAGCCGCTTGTCCTGTTTGACGGCACCGTCTTCCATCAGCAATTGGCGGTGCGCGCGTGCGCCCAAGGCGCTGTCGTGGGTAACCATGATCAGGGTCACCCCCTGCGCATTGAGCCCCTCGAGCAGGCGAATCACTTCCTCGCCGGTTGCGCGGTCCAGATTACCGGTTGGCTCATCCGCCAGAATCATGGCGGGCTGCATGATGGTGGCACGCGCAATGGCGACGCGCTGGCGTTGCCCGCCGGAGAGTTCATCCGGACGGTGGTCGGCGCGATTCTCCAGGCCGTAGTCTTTCAGCGCCTGCTTCACGCGTGTGTTGCGTTGCGCCGGAGCCAACCCCGCCAACACCATGGGAAGCGCAATGTTCTCAGCGGCAGTCAGGCGCGGCACCAGATGAAAGCTCTGGAACACAAAGCCAATGCGCTCGCTGCGCACGCGGGCCTGCTCGTCTGGCGACAGCGTGGTGACGTCGCGCCCCTCGAGCCGGTACAGCCCCGTGTTGGGGCGATCGAGCAAGCCCAACAGGTTGAGCAGGGTGGACTTGCCCGAGCCGGACGGCCCCATCACCGCCACATATTCTCCGGCCGAGATAGACAGGTTCAGATTGCGCAGCGCATGTACCTCGGAGTCACCCAGGTGAAACACCCGTTCGATACCCGCGAGTTGGATTTGCGCGTGGGGGCTCATTTCTTGGCTTTGTCGTCCGCCACAAATGCAGCGCCCGCCTTGACGCCTTCGCGCTCCAGGGATGTGACCACCTTGTCACCAGCCGCCAGGCCTTCGAGCACTTCGGTGAACTCCCAGTTCGCCAGGCCGGTCTTGACCCTGCGCTCCTGTAACGTGCCATCAGGTGCCGCGATCAGCACACGGGCGCCTTCCTGCAATGCGGAAGTGGGCACGCGCACCACGTTCTCGCGCACGGCCAGCACCACTTCCACATCGGCGCTGTAGCCGACCAACAGGCGGGGGGGTGATTTGTCAGCGTCGAGCGTGGCTTCAATGTCGACCGTGCGAGCCTGCTTTTCAACCGCCGACACGTAGGGGGCTACGCGCTTGACCGTGCCCGGGAACGACTGCTTCGGTAGCGCATCAAAGCTGATGCGCACTGTCTGTCCGGCCGAAATTTTGGGCGCGTCGACTTCGTCCATCGGCGCTCGCACATACAGGCAGGTGTCGTCAATCAGGTCAATCGCGGGCGGTGTCGGAACTCCGGGTGGTGAGGGGGTGGAGTATTCGCCCACCTCACCCACAATCTTGGCCACGGTGCCGGCAAAGGGCGCGTAGAGTACGGTTCGGTTTTGTTCTACCCGGGTGGCAGTGACCCGTGCCTGGGTTTGAACCACATCGGCTTTTGCCGCATCGCAGCCAGCGCGCCGGGCCTGCGCATCGGCGCGGGCCTGCTCGTCGCGGGAACTGGACACGAAGCCCTGCTTGAACAGTGACGTTTGCCGATCAGCTTCCCGCTCGGCATTGGTGGCCACGGTGCAAATCTCGATCACCCGCTTGCGGGCGGTCTCTACCTGCGCCATGGCGAGGGTACTTTGGGCTTGCTGGTCGTCGTTCCATAGCTTCATCAACAGCTGGCCCTTTTTGACCTTATCGCCCTCCTTGACAGCCAATAACTCGATGCGCCCACCCATCGTGGCGGAGAGTTTGGTGCGCATGCAGGCTTCGACGGTGCCGGCGCGCGTGTTGGCAATGCTGGACTCCACACGCCCCTGGGTGATTTCGGCCAGCACCACGGCGATGGGCTTGGGGCGCTTGGCCCACCAGATGCCAGCGCCCAAAAGGCAAATGGCAAGCAGGACCAGAAAAAGGCGGCGAATCAATGCGGAGGACATGGCAGGCGGAGTCGGTTTGTGTGCATCACATCAGGCTGATGGTCTTGTCGAGCGCGATCGCGGCATCCAGAGTGTCCAACAAGGCCTTGCGCACCTTGAGCTTGGTGTTCTTGTGGGCTGTCATGTTGAGCATCTTCATTTGCTGTGCGACTTCGCGGGCAGTGGTGAGCAACCGCTCTGGGGCAACCACCAGGTCCAGAAAACCGGCAACCACCGCGCCCTGCGGGGTGAACATTTCTGCGTTGATGACCGCGCGCTGGAAGGCAGGTTGGGTCAAGCGGTCCTGTGCGATGGCGATGCCCACATGGTGCATGGTCATGCCAATTTTCACCTCATTGAGTCCGATGGTGAAGGGCCCTTCAACGCCAATGCGGTAGTCGGCCGACAGCAGCACAAAGGCGCCTTTGGCCACTGCATGACCCGGGCAGGCCACGATGACGGGTTGCGGGTGCGCCAGCATGCGCCGCGCCAGGGTGGAGCCGGCAGCCACGAGGTCGATGGCATTTTGTGGCCCCGACATCATGACCTTGAGATCGTAGCCACCACTCAGAATGCCCGGCTGCCCGGTCACGATGACCACCGCACGATCAGCTTGCGCCTGGTCCAGGGCACTGTTGAATTGGGCAATCAACTCGTGTGAAAAGGCGTTGACCTTTCCGTTATTCAGAGTCAGGGTGGCAATGCCGTCGTCCAGGCTGTACGCAACAAGTTCGCTCATGATGAAGTCCCGAAAAATTCAAGTGGTTCAGTCTAACCGCACAGATTGCGCTCGATTGGAGTGGGCTCTCAACAGGATGAGGCTCTCAAAATTCACGTCGCCTCGCTTGTCAGGACTTGCAGCTCGAGCCCGCGCTCTTGTGGTGTCGCGCCAGCATCAGCCTGACCAGATTCAACGGGAGATTGCGGATCGCCGCAGGCAAGAAGCCCTCGGTCTTGAATGAAAAAGCCGCAGCCCAACGCGTGAAAGGCCTGAGCCAAGCCGTCGCTTTCAGGAATTCTTTTTGCTCTGCACTGTTCATGTATTACATCCTTCTTGATGGACCGCCGCGCTTCCTGATTCTCGCAGCATTAGCAGTGCTCGATTTGACGTCAACAATAGTCGAGCTGATGGAGTCTTGGCCTTGGTAGGGTCAGGCATGCGGCAAGTGCAAGGCGCCAGTCGGATAGGTCCAAGGTGCCGGATTCGACTGTTATGCTCGGGCGCACTTCTATGAAACGCCGCTCATTGAGTCCTTGAACGAGCGCAACCGCATGACCTCCAAAAACACTTCACCCATCACACACCCAGCGCAGACTTGGAATAACCGGTTTGCCACAGAAGAATATGTTTTCGGGACCGAACCCAACGAATGGTTGCGGCGACAGGCGTCTGCATGGGAAGCTGCGTCCCAAATTCTTTGCGTTGCAGATGGCGAAGGACGCAACAGCGTATGGTTGGCAAAGCAGGGCCATCATGTCGACGCCTTTGACATATCGGATGTGGGTGTTGCCAAGGCCAGGCGCCTTGCCAAGGATTGCGGTGCTAGTGTGAATTTTGTCGTAGCTGGTTGTGACGACTTCGCATGGCCCCAGAATCATTACGACGGCGTCGCCGCCATATTTGTTCAATTTGCGGATCCGGAACTTCGTGCAAGGCTGTTTGAGAACATCGTTCAAAGCCTCAAGCCAGGTGGCTCTCTCATCCTGGTTGGGTACACACCGAAACAACTTGAATATGGCACTGGCGGCCCCTCTTTACTCTCGCATCTTTATACCCCTGAAATGTTGCGCGAGGCGTTTAGCGAACTCGACATACAAGTCCTGGATGCATATGAGGCAGATCTGATCGAAGGCGACGGGCACAAGGGTCGGTCCGCAGTAATCGGGCTCGTCGGAACACGCATCATGGGCGCGCCGTAATTTTTGCGGTGAACGAACTCGCGCTAAATGCAGACCTTGCAGAGGGCTGCATCGTCGAAGGGTGTGTGATCCTGGTTAAGACCGGGCACCTTCTCGACTGATGCACGGGCTCTGCAACGTCATGTGCTGTAGTATGCCTCCGATGGCCAGCTTGATCGCCGGCGGTTGTTCATGAAAACGGGCTGAATCGACCCGCTGCGGTGAAATCAGACGCAAGAAACGTTGAACAGCATAGAACCCTATGGTGGCAAAGGACAGCCTCGGCTAGGGTTTTCCGAGCAAGAATGCCAGCGGAATCTCCACGCGGGCAGCCCAGTCCGTTTCGCTGTGTCCGGTACCTTCAAAAATACGGCTCTGCCAATGCGCGGAGTCATAGCCCATTTCCCTTCCGATTTCGTCCACTACCGCCTGGTGAATCCCATAGATGGCATCCAGCCCATTGGTACCGTGGTCCATGTACAGCCGGTGTGTATTCGCCCTTGGCAGGTGGCGCTGCAGGTAATTGAATGCCGCCAATGGCAAGCTGGCGTTTTGCAGCTGCTCCGGTGGGCCCCAGCGGCTGGGGCGCCCTACCCAATGGGTGGATAGACCGGCCGCTCCGCCAAAGACCTGCGGATATTCGCAAACAGCGTAGATGGAAATCATGCCACCCATACTGGAGCCCATGACAAAAGTCCCTGCAGGCTCTGGCCGTGTGGCGTATCGCTGGTCGATAACAGGCTTGAGTTCTTCTACCAGGAATCGCAGGTAGGCGTCGGCCAGAGGCTTTTCCAGCTGGGCGCGGTGCACGTAATCCACGCGCACGTCGGGTGGCGCCAGTTCCAGGTACTTGTTGGGGTAGTACTCGCTGTAGCGGTGCTTCCCGCCATTGGGAATACCGACCACAATGGTGTCCTGCACCTTCCCTTCCTGTATCAATTTTGATAGCGCCAGGTGCACATTCCATGCCTGCTTGTTCCAGGTTCGGCTGGCATCAAACAGGCCCTGACCGTCGTGCATGTAGAGCACCGCATAGCGCTTCAATGGGGAATAGTCGCCGGGCAGCCACACATCGATAGGACGGGCCTCAATAAATCGGGAACGAACATTATCCAGCCGCTCGATGCGTCCAACGCTGACCACTGGTTGCGTAGGTGACCCCAGAGGCGCGGCGTGAGCCCACGAAGCTACTACCACCAGCAGGACTCCCACCAAATTTCGGAAATTCATGGCATTTTTTCTGCAGGTGGCGATCTGCGCGCTTGTTGCAAGAAGGGAACAAGCCGGTCACGCCACACCCGGTAGCCCTTCACATTGGGATGCAAACCATCGGTGAAATAACTGGACACTTGCATACCTGAACCATCCACAAAGGAAGGATACAAATCCAGCAAAGAGATGAAGCCCGAAAACGGTGGGCTGGCCACCAGCTGTCGCAGGCGCTGGTTGACGGGGCGCACCACATCGCGGTTTTTGATCTCGTCGTTGGTGGGTAACAGCGTCTGCAAGATGATGCGTGCCTTGGGCTTG
>JAIPDC010000049.1 GCA_021737865.1 Rhodoferax sp. | reverse complement strand
CTGCTGCAACGCGCGCAAGCGCAAAACCTGCTGCTGCCAGACACTGATCTCCCAGCTGCGGCCGTGCTGTTTTTGGGCGCAGTACAGGGCCTCGTGATGCAGGCCATGTTCAGTGGTCAGGTCAACATCATGGCCGCACAGGCCCCCGGCGTATTTGCCATTTACCTGCGCGGTATAGCCCGCCCCACCCTAACCGCCTAAAGAGAGCACGCAATGAACCAACACCCCCTCTTTCTGCGCCGCATCGGCATAGGCGCACTGGCCTTCGGCCTGATTGCTGCGCTCGCGTTTGTCGCATTGCGCACCGGCCCACTGGCGCCCGTTCGCGTGACGGTGACGTCGATACAAGAGGGCAAGCTGAGCCCCGCAATCTTCGGCATCGGCACGGTTGAGGCACGGCGCAACTGGATGATCGGTCCCACGGTCGCCGGACGCGTGCTCAGCGTGCGGGTGGACGTGGGCGACGTCGTGAAGGCCGGGCAACTACTGGCCGAAATGGACCCCGTGGACCTGGACCAGCGCCTGGCCGCACTGGACGCCGCACTGGCACGAGCCACCAGCATACAAGCCGCCGCGCAGGCCCAGGTGGCTGACGCTACCGCTCGCCGCGAGTTGGCCGCCATCAACGCCAAGCGCAACCAGGACCTGGCCGCACAAAACTTCATCAGCCCCGGCGCGCTGGAGAGTCGCCTGCAAGAGAAGGCCTCGGCCGATGCTGCGCTTCAAGCCGCCCAGGCCAACCTGAGTGGCAGCGCGCAGGACATCACCCGCCAAAAAGCCGACCGTGCAGCCCTGCAGCAGCAACGTGGCAATGTGCGTCTGCTGGCCCCGGCAGATGGCGTGGTCACCAGCCGTGATGCCGAAGCGGGCAGCACCGTGGTGGCGGGCCAGCCCGTGCTGCGCCTGATAGACCCCGCCAGCTTGTGGGTGCGTATGCGCGTGGACCAGGGGCGCTCAGCCGGGCTGACCCCCGGATTGAAAGCCAGCATCATCTTGCGCTCGCAACCCCGCACGCCACTCCAGGGGCAGGTGGCCCGGGTCGAGTTGCTGGCTGATGCGGTGACCGAGGAACGCATCGCGCAGATTGCGTTTACCGCCCCACCAGGCTTCACCGCCTCGGTCGGCGAACTGGCCGAAATTGAATTGCAGCTGCCGCAGGCCCCAGCCACTCTTCTGCTACCCAACGCTGGCATCCAGCGCCTGCAGGGCCAGACCGGCGTGTGGCGGCTCACTGACGGCAAACCCGCGTTCACCCCCGTTCGCTTGGGCGCCAGCGGGCTGGATGGTCGTGTTCAGATACTCGAAGGCCTGAAAGCTGGGGACGAGGTCGTGGTCTACAGCCAGAAAGCGTTGACCGAAGGCGCTCGCGTGCAAGTGGTGGACGCGCTGGTGAAAGCCGCCTCGGGCAGCGCCCCATGATCAGCCTGGCCGGGCGCGACATCGCGCACAGTTGGAGCAAGTTCGTGCTCACGGGCATCGGCTTGGGCCTGCTGATTGGCGTGACGCTGACGATGGCGGGTGTCTACCGTGGCATGGTAGACGACGCCCATGCGCTGCTCAACAACAGCGGTGCCGACCTGTGGGTAGTGCAAAAAGACACGCAGGGCCCGTATGCCGAGTCGTCCAGCATCAAGGACGACGTGGTGCGCAGCGTGCGCGGCATGCCGGGTGTGGCACAGGCCGCCAACGTAACTTACTTCACCATGCAAGTGCAGGGTGCCGACGCCAGCGACACCCGCGCCATGGTCGTCGGCATCGAAAACGGCCAGTCCGGCGAACCAGGCTATCTCGTGGCCGGGCGCCAACTCACCCGCAGTCACTACGAAGCCGTGGCCGACGTCAAGACCGGCTTTGCGCTGGGTGAGCGCATACACATCCGCCGCCACGAGTACACGGTGGTCGGGCTGACGCAGCGCATGGTGTCATCCGGCGGCGACCCCATGGTGTTCATAGCGCTGAAAGACGCGCAGGAGGCGCAGTTTTTGAAGGACAACGACGCCATCCAGAACGACCGTACCCGCACTGCCGCCAACCCCGCCTTCAACCGCCCCGGTGTGCCCGGGCTGCTGGACGCGGTACAGGCGTTGCAGAGCAGCAGCCATAGCGTCAACGCCGTGCTGGTGCAACTTGCGCCGGGCTTCGGGCCGGAACAGGTGGCAGAGCCGATTCGCCGCTGGAAGCACCTGCAGGTGTTTACCCGCGCGGGCATGGAAGAGATTTTGGTAGCCAAACTGATCGCCACTTCGGCCAAGCAGATTGGCATGTTTCTGGTGATTCTGGCCATTGTGAGCGCCGCCATTGTGGCCTTCATCATCTACACCATGACGCTGGGCAAGATCCGCGAGATTGCGGTGCTCAAGCTGATCGGAACACGCAACTTCACCATCGCCAGCATGATCCTGCAGCAGTCGCTGGGCCTGGGCTTGATTGGCTTCATCGTCGGCAAGGTGGCAGCCACCATCTGGGCCCCGGTGTTCCCAAAATTTGTGCTGTTGCTGACTCAGGATGCATTCACCGGGCTGGTAGCCACCCTGGTGATTTGTGCACTGGCCAGCACGCTGGCGATTCGCACGGCGCTCAAGGTGGACCCGGCTGCGGCCATTGGATGAACGCCATGCACGCAAACTCCCCCACTACAAACCGCACTGGCGGCATCCTGATTGAAGGCCTGCGCAAGGTCTATGGTGCAGGCGACACCGCCGTCGAGGCACTGAAAAACGTCAACCTGCAAGTCAGCCCCGGCGAGGTGGTCGGTTTGGTCGGGCCATCCGGCTCGGGCAAGAGCACGCTGCTCAAATGCCTGGGCGCCATCATCGAACCCACCTCGGGGCGCATGACGCTGGGACAGGACGTGATCTATGACGACGGCTGGAAGGTGCGCGACCTGCGCACCCTGCGGCGCGACCGCATCGGCTTCGTGTTTCAGGCGCCCTACCTGATTCCATTTCTGGACGTCATGGACAACGTGGCCCTGCTGCCCATGCTGGCGGGCAGGCCCAACGCGCAGTCCCGCGCCCGCGCACTGGAGTTGCTGACGGCTCTGGACGTGCAGCACCGTGCCAAGGCCCAGCCGTCCCAGCTATCCGGTGGTGAGCAGCAGCGCGTGTCCATTGCCCGGGCGCTGGCCAATCGCCCGCCGGTCATCCTGGCGGATGAACCCACCGCGCCACTGGACAGCGAACGCGCCCTGGGCGTGATGCGCATCCTGAACCAGATGGCGCAACAGGCCCAGACCGCCATCATTGTGGTGACCCACGATGAGAAGATCATCCCGACCTTCAAGCGGATTTATCACATCAGGGACGGGCAGACGGTTGAAGAGGCGGGCGAAGGGCGGTCGCTGGATTGAGCGAGAGCGATAAAATCAGCCTCTAACGCCCGCAAACACTGCGTGGATAGCTCCTGACTTGATAGCAGCTGGCGATATTCGCAGCCTGCAACTATTTTTCATGGGTGTTGGAAATCACCGACACCACACCCGTTTTGCCGGTGATACCTTTGCGCCCTGACCTGAACTTCAACGCAAACACCATGCCCAAAACCCTGATTGAACCCTTCCGCATCAAAAGCATTGAACCGATCCGCATGACCACGCGCGAAGAGCGCGTGCAGTTGCTCGAGGATGCCAAACTCAACGTCTTCAAACTGCGCGCCGAAGACGTGCTGATCGACTGGCTGACCGACTCCGGCACCGGCGCCATGTCCAGCCGGCAGTGGGGCGCCATCATGGAGGGCGACGAGAGTTACGCCGGCGCGCGCAGCTTTTACCGCCTCGAAGCCGTGATCCGCGACATCACCGGCATGCAGCACTTCATCCCTACACACCAGGGCCGTGCAGCCGAGAAGGTGCTGTTCACCGCCGTCTGCAAAAGGGGTGAACTGGTGCCCAACAACTGCCACTTCGACACCACCCGCGCCAACCTGGAATACCTGGGGATTGAAGCGATGGACCTGGTCATTCCCGAAGGTCTGCAGCCTGCGCTGGTCTACCCGTTCAAGGGCAATATCGACCTGGAGCGGGTCGAGGCGGTGTTGAAAGCCGAGGGCCACCGCATTCCGTTTGGCATGATCACCGTGACCAATAACACGGGCGGCGGACAACCGGTCTCCATGGCCAACATTCGCGCCTACTCGGCCCTGCTCAAGAAATACGGCAAGCCCTTCATCATGGATGTGTGCCGCTTCTCCGAGAACGCGATGTTCATCAAGATGCGCGAGCCGGGTTACGAAAACACACCCATCAAAGCCATCGTGCAAGAGATGTTCTCCTACTGCGACGGCTGCACCATGAGCGCCAAGAAGGACGGCATGGTCAATATTGGCGGCTTTATCGTGCTGCGCAGCGACGAGTGGATGGACGCCGCGCGCAACGTGCTGATCATGACCGAAGGCTTTCCCACCTACGGCGGCCTGGCCGGGCGCGACCTGGAAGCACTGGCGGTTGGCCTGGTCGAGGGCATGGACGAAGACTATCTGCGCTACCGCCTGCGTACCGCCGAATATCTGGGCGAGCGGCTGGAGGCCTGCGGCGTGGGCTTTGTCAAACCCACCGGCGGCCACGCGGTCTACATCGACGCCAAGACGGTGCTGCCGGGCATGCCGATAGAGCACTACCCTGCCTGGGCGCTGTGCAACGCGCTGTACCTGGAGGGCGGCATCCGTGGAGTGGAAATCGGTTCGGTGATGTTTGGCAAGCGGCTGGAAAGCGGCGTCGAAACTTTCCACAGCATGGAGCTGGTGCGTCTGGCATTCCCGCGGCGCATGTACACCCAGAGCCATTTTGACTATGCAGCCGAGGTGATTGCCGAGGTGAAAGAGAAAGCCGCCAGCATCCGTGGCGTCAAGATCACCAAGCAGCCTCCGTTCCTGCGCCACTTCACGTGCGAGTGCGCCTGGGTCGGGCTCTGACCGCGCAAGCCCTTGGAGCAAGCCACGCAGGTAAAGAAATGTCGGAGCAGACCGCCGGTGCGCCAGCACTTGTAAAATCGGCGGTCTACTTCTTCTAGGTGGTTTTGCTCATGTCCCTTTACTCCATCCGCCAGGCGCTTGCCGCACTTATGGTTGCCGTGCTGGTTTCTGCCTGTGGCGGCAGCGGCAGCTCGGCACCGCCACCTGCAGGTGGCATTACGGTAACGCCCGGCGATGGCTCTGCAACGGTAACCTGGGTCAGCACGCCGGGCGTCAAATACTGGCTGTTTTACGCACCGTCTGCCACCATCAACAGCACCGACTGGATCAACGTCCCGGGCAGCCGCGCCATTCTGGACGTCACATCACCCTACGTGGTCAGTGGGCTGGCAAACGGGTACACGTATTCGTTCACCGTCAACGCCCGCAACGGCGATGGCCCCGGCGGCCCGGGCACGCCATCGGTAACGGCAGTGGCCCGTCCTGCCGGCGCCACCTGGAACGCTGGCGACAAGTTGGGCAGCAACACCATTCGCAGCATCACGTACGGAACCAGTACTGCCGATTCGCTGGGCTACTACATGGCCGTGGGCGACGGTGGCAGCACCTACCGCAGCAGCAATGGCTTGAGTTGGACCGGCATCGGTGCTGCAGCCGCTACCAGCATGAATGCGGCCACCTACACCCTGAGCAAATTCATTGTGGTCGGCAACGCCGGCACCATCAGCTACGGCACCGACCTATCCACCTGGACGCCGGCCACCGCTGGCACCACCGAAAATCTGAACGCCATCGCCAGCAGCGGCGCCGTGGCGGTGGCCGTTGGCAACAAGGGAACCGTGCGCACATCGGTCGATGGTGTGACCTGGACCGCGGCTACGGTGCCCACCACGCAAAATCTGTATGCCGTTTCCTATGCAGGCAGTGGCGTCTGGGTCGCCGTGGGTGCCGGCGGCACACTGCTTACCAGTACAGATGCCAGCACCTGGATTGCAGTTGCATCCGGCACGGTGGCTGACCTGCGTTCCGTTGCGGTGCAGGTGACCACCACTTACACCTTTGTCGCCACCGGCAACGGCGGTGCCGTGGTTCGCAGCACGGACGGTGGCGTCACCTGGGCGGCCCAAACCTCGGGCACCACAGCCGACTTGCTGGCCGTTAACCCGACATCCAGCCAACTGCTGGCAGTGGGAACCGGCGGGACTGTCATCACCAGCCCCGATGGCATTACCTGGACCACCCGGGCTAGCGGGACCACGGCCAGTCTGTACGCCGTGATCAGTGGGTTTTCGCAGTACGTAGCCGTCGGCGAAGGCGGCAGCAACATCAACTCGCAGTAGCCTACCCCCGCCCAAGGCCCGTCCGCGCTACAGTGCGCGGCGCGCCTTGATGGCCGCTGACAGCAGCGCCAGCGACTTCAGCGAATCATCCCAGCCCAGGCAGGCGTCGGTGATGCTCTTGCCGTACTCCAGCTTGTTCGCATCATCCTTACCGGGGGTGAACTTTTGCGCACCCGCATTCAGATGACTCTCCACCATCACGCCAAACACGCTGCGTGAGCCGCCTGCGATTTGATCGGCGATGTCGCCCGCCACCTCAACCTGCTTTTCGTGCTGCTTGCTGCTGTTGGCGTGGCTGCAATCCACCATCAGGGTGGTGGGTAGTTTTGCTTTTTCGAGGTCCTTGCAGGCAGCGGCCACACTGACAGCGTCGTAGTTCGGGGCTTTGCCACCGCGCAGGATGACGTGACAATCGCGGTTACCCTTGGTTTGCACAATCGCCACCTGGCCATTTTTATGGACCGACAGAAAATGGTGCCCGCCCGCTGCGGCCTGAATGGCATCGGTCGCTATCTTGATGTTGCCGTCTGTTCCATTCTTGAAGCCAATGGGCGCCGAAAGGCCCGAGGCTAGTTCGCGGTGCACCTGGCTTTCGGTGGTACGCGCCCCGATGGCGCCCCAGGAAATCAGGTCACCCAGGTACTGCGGTGAAATCACATCCAGGAATTCACTGCCCGCTGGCAGGCCCAGGCGGTTGATTTCAATCAGCAATTGACGCGCAATGCGCAGTCCCTCGTCGATGCGGAAGCTCTCGTCCAGATAGGGGTCGTTGATCAGGCCCTTCCAGCCCACGGTGGTGCGGGGCTTCTCGAAGTAAACCCGCATCACAATCTCCAGCGTGTCCGCGTACTGGGTTCGCAAGTCCTTCAGGCGGTGGGCGTAATCCAGCGCAGCCGCAGGGTCATGAATGGAGCACGGGCCAATCACGACCAGCAAGCGGTCATCGTTGCCGGCCATGATGTTGTGGATGGCATGGCGGGTATCGGTGATCAGCTTCTCGACTGCCGTGCCCTGAATCGGAAAAAAGCGGATCAAGTGTTCAGGAGGGGGCAACACGGTAATGTCCTTGATACGTTCGTCATCGGTCTGGCTGGTGCGGTCGGTCTGCTGGGCGGCATGCGGGTACCAGGCGGCAGGGTTTGAAGAGGCTTTTGCGGTCATGGAATCGCTCCTGAGTAGAGAAATCAAACGAAGAGGGTAAAAAAAAACCGCCGGGGAGCCGGCGGTTTAGTGAGGATTTTGGACGTCTTGTTGGTCAGGCACGTTCAGAACTCTCTACCGCCGAAGCGCTTGAGAACCAAAAGTAGCTAAAGTAAAAACGACCGAAATGCATGGGGGAGACTTTAGCACAACGGGCTAGTCGCTCTTGCGACGGCCCCTGCGCCCTTCATGGCGAACCACTTTTCCCCGCACGGTTCGGCGCCTCCACCACGCAAGCCAGCGACCCCAGACCGTCGGTACCGGCACCCGTTTGTCCACCGCAGCGGCGGTTTTTCTGGATTGCTCATAGACGTCCAGCAGCAGCGACCCCGCCCCCAGGAGCCGCCATGCTGCCAAATCAAAATCGGCGAGGGACGGCACGGCGTGCCCTGGCGGCGCGGCCTCCATGGCCCACTGGGTAACCAGAATGCGAAAGTGGTTCAGCGCTGCGAAATGGGCGTCAAATTCATAAAAATGGTGCCAGTCCGCCCCCAGCGCCAGCAATAACACGCGGTGAGCCCGCAAGTCGCCCACCAGATTGATCAGCGCCAGTGCGAGGGGGGTGCGCCCATCGCCGCGCTGCTGGAGAATAGCGGTCAAGGCTTCGATGTGAACGGCCAGAGCTTGCAGACTTTCACCAACCTGCAAAGACTCCTCATCAGCCACCGCAGAACGCAAAAATTGACTGTACTCACCGAACGAGTGAAAGCTGTGAGATTGCGATTGCGAACCGGTCTGCGGCGGCGACGCCAACCCGACCGGGGGAGTGAAAGCGTCGTCGGCTCGACCTGGCGGCGTGGTGGGCGATTCGCTGCTCATGTCATGTGCATGCTCAGGACTCGCCTCTCGCGTCAGGCGGTTCCGCCCACGGTGAGCCCATCAATGCGCAAGGTAGGCTGCCCCACTCCAACCGGTACGCTCTGGCCTTCTTTGCCACACGTACCCACGCCACTATCGAGTTTCATGTCGTTGCCGATCATGCTGACCCGCTTCAGACACTCCGGGCCGCTGCCCACAATGGTGGCGCCCTTGACGGGATACAAAATTTTGCCGTTCTCGACCCAATAGGCTTCGCTGGCCGAAAACACGAACTTGCCCGAAGTAATGTCAACCTGGCCTCCGCCAAAATTGGTGGCATAGAGGCCCCTCTTGATGCTGGCCACAATCTCCTGCGGATCCCTGTCGCCACCCGGCATATAGGTGTTGGTCATGCGGGGCATGGGAACGTGGGCGTAGCTTTCGCGCCGTCCATTGCCGGTGGGCGCAACACCCATCAGGCGCGCATTCATGGAATCCTGGATATAGCCCTTGAGAATGCCGTCTTCAATCAGCACGGTCCGCTGGCTCGTGTTGCCTTCGTCGTCCACATTGAGAGAGCCACGGCGGTCGGTCAACGTGCCGTCGTCCAGCACGGTCACGCCCTTGGCCGCCACCCGCTGGCCCACCCGGCCGCTGAAGGCACTCGAACCCTTGCGGTTGAAGTCACCCTCCAGTCCATGGCCGATAGCCTCGTGCAGCAAAATGCCAGGCCAGCCTGGCCCTAAGACCACGGTCATCTCGCCGGCCGGTGCCGGGCGTGCATCCAGATTGGTCAGGGCCGCATGGACCGCCTCGTCGACATACTTTTCAATCTGGGCATCGTCAAAATACGCCAAGCCAAAACGCCCCCCGCCACCGGCAGAGCCAACCTCACGGCGCCCCTTCTGCTCGGCAATCACGGTCACCGACAGACGCACCAGCGGACGCACATCAGCCGCCAGCGTACCGTCGGCCCGTGCCACCATCACCACATCGTATTCGCTGGCCAGACCCGCCATCACTTGCGCCACACGCGGGTCCTTGGCACGCGCCAACTTTTCCACCTTGCCCAGCAACTCCACCTTGGCTGCGCTGTCCATCGTTGAAATGGGGTCTGTTCCGTCATAGAGTGAACGTGCCTTGGCGATTTTTGGACTCGGCACCTTGATTCGCCCCTTTTGGGCAACACTTGAAATCGTGCGCACGGTACGGGCCGCATCCAGCAAGCTCGCCTCGGAGATATCGTCGGAATAGGCAAACGCCGTCTTTTCACCGCTCACCGCCCGCACGCCCACGCCCTGGTCGATGCTGAAAGAGCCGGTCTTGACGATTCCTTCCTCCAGACTCCAGCCCTCAGAGCGGGTGTATTGAAAATAGAGGTCAGCCTCGTCGACCCGGTGTGCCTTGATTTCCCCCAAGGCACGGGCCAGGTGGCTTTCGTCAAGCCCAAAAGGCGTCAACAACAGGCGCTGGGCAATGGCCAGGCGTTCGATAGTGGGTTCGCGTGAAATCATGGGCAGATTCTAGGCGCCCCCGGCCGCACGTGCTCAGGTAGGCGGGTGAGCCATGAATTGCAAGAGCGCAGCGTCATCCAGTCCAGACAGCCCGGCCTGCAACGCCGCTGCAAAAACGCGGCTGGCCACTGCGCCCAGTGGGCTGTCAAAGTCCACACTACGGGCGCAGTCTTGTGCCAGGCCGGTATCTTTGGCAAGCAGGGTCATGTGAGCGCGCGGCACCAGATCACCGGCAATGGCACGGCGCATGCGGTCGGTCCCGATCCAGCTTTGGCCACTGGACTGCGTAATGACGTCCAGCGTGCGGCTCTGGTCCAGCCCCAAGCGACTCGCCAGTGCCAGGACCTCGGCCGCACCCACCAGATTAATGCCAGCCAGCAGGTTATTCACCAGTTTGGTACGGGCGCCGTCACCGACACGCTCGCTGATACGAAACACCTGGCTGGACAAGGCATCCAGAAGCGCCGTGCAACGCTGCACCACCGCTTCGGGACCGGCCACCATCAGGCTCATTGAGCCGTCCCGTGCGCGAGCGGGTCCGCCCGACATGGGCACATCCAGAACATCAACGCCCAAGCGGCACAGGCTCACGGCGAGATCCTCGACATCCTGCGGAGCAATCGTGGGACACAGCAACACCACCTGCCCGGGCCTGAGGTGCGGGGCTATTCCCTGGGCGCCAAACAACACCTCACGGGTTTGCGATGCGTCAACCACGCAAATAATAATTGCTATAGTTTCAATAGCTAACTGCGCAACAGTCTCGGGGGCTAGGGCACCAAATCGCTCAAGATTCGCGGACTTTGTGCGTTCGATGTCGTACACGCGCGGACTCCAGCCCAGCGATCCCAGCCGCTGTGCCATGGCTCCCCCCATGTTGCCAACGCCAATGATTCCGACCTGGAGTATGGCCCCCATGCTTGCCACTGTGTGTGCTGCGCCTATCATGACTGCACCAGCCGTTTGGAATTGGCTATCGCCATCAGAATACCCACCGCCAGCCCCAGCGTCACCATGGCGGTCCCACCGTAGCTGATGAAGGGCAAGGGCACGCCGACCACCGGCAAAATGCCGCTGACCATGCCCATGTTGACAAAGGCGTAGGTGAAGAAAATCATGCTCACACTGCCTGCAAGCAGGCGAGAAAACAGGGTGGGCGCATCCAGCGCAATGGCCAGCCCACGCAAAATCAGAAAGATAAACGCAACAATGAGGCACAGGTTGCCCAGCAAGCCGAACTCCTCCGAGAAAGCCGCAAAAATGAAGTCGGTCGTTCGCTCGGGGATGAACTCCAGATGGGTCTGTGTGCCCTTCATGAACCCGACTCCCGTGAGGCCGCCCGAACCAATGGCAATCATGCCCTGAATGATGTGAAAACCCTTACCCAGCGGGTCGCGGGTCGGGTCCAGCAGGGTGCAGATACGCTGCTGCTGGTAATCGTGCAACACCGGCCAGCGCACACCGTCGGCGCACAGTGTTGGCTCAAAGGCCACGATCAGAGCCACACCAATCCCCCCCAAAACCACCGGCGGAATGACCAGCTTCCAACTCATGCCGGCATAAAAAATGACCGACATGCCGGCCGCCAGGATCAGCAGGGCCGTGCCCAGGTCGGGTTGTTTCATGATCAGCGCCACCGGCATTCCCAGCAATATGGCCGCCACCCCAAAGTCCAGCGGACGCAATTGCCCCTCGCGCTTCTGGAACCACCACGCCAACATGAGTGGCATGGCAATTTTCAGGATTTCACTGGGCTGGATGGTGATGCCGATGTTGATCCAACGGCGGGCCCCTTTCTTGGTGATCCCAAAGATGGCCACCGCCACCAGCAATGCCACGCCGGCAATGTAAAGCGGCACAGCAAGCGCCATCAGCCGCTGCGGCGGCACCTGGGCCACGACAAACATGATGCAGGCGGCAATCAGCATGTTGCGGCCATGGTCCTCAAACCGGGTGCCATGGTCAAAGCCGGACGAATACATGGTCAACATGCCGGCACACGCCAGCAGAAAAACGGCGAAGGCCAGCGGGCCGTCAAAGCCATGAAACCAGGGCACAATGCGGCGCCAGACGGAGGGTTTGTCAAAAACAGATGCCATACAGGGCCGCAATTATCCCGCAGTCGGCTGCGGCGGTGCCGCGCAGATGCTAAACGTCGAGCTGAATTTGAACGACCGTCTTACCTGGCTCGCTAGAGATTGACAACCGAGCCCCGATGGAATTTGCCCGCTCGCGCATGGCGGCCAAGCCCTTGCGCTGCTCACTGGCGGGATCAAAGCCGCAGCCATCATCCACCACCCGAACAAAAACCTGCTCAACCCCGCCAAGGGTCTCTATGTGCCCCTCGACGCTCAGAACGTGGGCATGGGCATGCTGTAACACGTTGGACAAGGCTTCATACAGCATGAATTGCAGTTCGTTCATTGCACCGGCGTCCATGCCACGGCACACCGGCAGCAAATCGACATCCCACCGCAGCTCCAGGCCCATGGCCGTGAACCTGGGACCCAGGCGGTAACGCATATTGGCCAGCAGGGAAGTCACGTCACCGGGCGTTAGATGAATGGAATCGATCGACAGCTTCAGCTGGTCGAGGGCGTCTCGCAGCGTCAGCAGGACCTCATCGCGGGCCACCAAACCATTGCCATCGCCACCTGCCTGCAACTGACGCATGGCCGAACTGATATGGGAGCCCACGCCGTCGTGCATATTGCGCAAGATCCTTCCTCGCTCGGCTGTGCGCTCCTGTTGGCGCGCCAGCAGTTCCAGTTTGGCATAGGTTTCGCCCAGAGCCGCTTCTTTTTCAGACACGCGCGCGGCCAGAGTTCCCAGTAGGTCATGCAACTGGCCACTCGTGGCCCGAAACCGCATCAATGCGACATACCCCAGTGCCAGGCCGAACAGCACCGACGAGTAGCGCAACCAGGTGTTGCTGCCGTAGGTTTGATCAAACCGGAAGACAAAAATATCGCGCAACGCAACCAAGATATTGATGGCGGCGGCGACTGCAACGATGCGCTGCTCGGCGTTCGTACGCCCCACTGCACTCCATAGAAACTTGGCGATAAATACCAATATCGTGCAACCATACCCAACGTACCAGGCTGTCAACACCAGCGGTTGACCCAACCCCAGTGCCCACAGTGCCGACACCGGGCCCAGCAGCATGAGCCACAAGGTCGCCTGGCGCAGACGTCTACTGAGTGCATCGTCGCGCCAACCGGCCAACTCCATGCAAGCAAGCGTCATGCTCCCACCCCAGACATCGAGTGCTATCACCTGCACGGCACCCCACCACGGCCAAGGCAACGCAGGCGCCTCCACCAGCACATCCCCGACGTGAAGCGCCCAAAACAGTTGCGCCACGGCGACAAAAAAGTACAAAGGGTCCCGACTCCGATGCCCCCCGCTGACGAGCCCGGCATCGGTCGTCCACAGTGCCAGCGCGGTCAGGCCAACGGCAAAACAAAACGCAACCACGGCTACTGATCCGGTTGCGCGCCAACGGTAGTCCTGCTCGTACATCGGAAGAACCTCTGACTGCGGGCCGATGACGACCGGTGCCAGACCGCCGCGGCGACCCACATCGGCGCGAATGCGGATGCGCATGTGATTGGAAGTTTGCAGATGGGAAGCATCGACCGTAACGTAGCGCGGCACGCGCCCAAAGTCCGCGCCGTTATAGGCCTGCACGTCACCCTCTCGCTGCGCCATGGCACCATGTGATTGCAACTCAATGCCGTTGAGCCAGATTTCATAGGCATTGCCCAGACGCGGCAAGTAGATGCCCCACACGTCCCCGGGCGCCCGTGGCAAGTCAAAATCAAAATCAAAAACCGCCTCGCCTCGCTGACCGGGATTGGCGCGGTCCCAGTGGTAGGGCAACTGCAGTTCCTTACGAACCGTTTGACTCTGGATGGTCACCGTGGCCTGTGCTTGCGTCAGCGTCACTACAGCGGCCTCGCCGTAGCTTACCCAGGCCAGAGACAGCAGCAGCCACCACTTCGCCACCTGTCCAAACCAGACCAGAGGGCCGCGCCGGCGGGTCATTTTTCTGCTGCCAGCGACAGGCTCTGCGGCAGCAGGCCGATGCGGGTGGCCTCCAGGATCGCTCCCATTTTGGAATGCACCTCCAACTTGCCATACAGGCTCTTGATGTGGGTCTGGATGGTGTGCACGCTGAGGTGTTTCAGGCCCGCGATTTCGGCATACGAAAACCCGCGCGCGATCAGTTCCAACACTTCTTGCTCGCGTGGCGACAATACGCTCTTTTCAGTTGCGATTGCATCGTTTTTGATAGCAACAAATTGAACGTTGACGGGGGCTACCGATACATTTGATTGCATGGACCGGTACTTGGACAACACCCGCCGGGCAATCATGGGGGAGATGGGAGATGCCCCTGCCTTCATCTCCAGGATCGTTTTGGCAATGTCGTCAGGAGCGGCGTCCTTGTGGATGTAACCCAGGGCACCCGCCTCGATGCTGGCCAGGACATTGTCTTCGTCACCAAACATTGAGATCACCAGAGCCTCGCATGCGGGGTTGCACTGGCGGGCGTGGCGAATCACCTCCAGACCGCTACCATCGGGCAGACCCAGATCAGTCAGCAGTACGTCAACCGGTTGCCTCGCATCATTCAATATCGCCTTGGCTTCTGCCACCGTGGCGACGCAGGACACCAGCACAAGCTCGGACGAACGCCCAATGCTGGCGGCAAAAAATGTCCCCATCTGCAAGTCGTCTTCAACAATCAATACACGCCACACCCGATTGCACTCCCTTCGTGACCCTGGGCGCCCCGTTAGCGCCAAGGCAGTCATCCCCAGAGCATATCGACATCTGGTCGCTGGCAACCTCCCATAAACAGGGGGAACGTTTTCGCGTGCCAAACCCAATACCAGGCGCCGTGGGACAATGCCGCCCTATGTTTTTATTGTTTGATGAAGCCGGAAAATTCATGGCCGGCAGGGTAATGTCTGAGACCGATGCGTCCGCGCAGGTGGAGCTCGACAGCGGAAAACGGGTTAAGGTCAAGACCGCCAATATGCTGATCAAGTTCGAGAAACCCGCGCCAGCAGAGTTCATGGCGGCAGCACAAGCAGCCAGTCAGTCCATTGAACTGGAAATGGCGTGGGAATTCGCACCCGACGAAGAATTTGGTTTTGCCGATCTGGCGCGCGACTATTTCTCGGCCCAGGCGCCGCTGTCGGAGCAGGCGGCCATGCTTTTTCGCCTGTTTGAATCACCCCACTATTTCCGCCGCGCCGGCAAGGGGCGTTTTCGCAAGGCTTCTGCCGATGTGATCGCCCAGGCACTGGCTGCCATCGAAAAGAAAAAGGCCATTGCCCTGCAGATCACGCAGTGGGCCACGGAGCTGGGGGCCGGGCAGTGCCCGGAGCCGATTCGTGAGCAGTTGTACAAAATTCTGTTCAAGCCCGACAAGAATGCGCCCGAGTACAAGGCCGTGGTCGAGGCGGCGCGGGCCACCCACACCGCACCGCTGGAACTGCTGCAAAAGTCGGGCGCCATTGCCTCGCCCTATCTGTTCCACTGGAAACGGTTCCTGCTGGAGAACTTTCCCAAAGGCACCGGTTTTCCCGCCCTGACCGCATCTGCCATCGACGAGCGCGCGCTGCCGCTGGCAGCGGCGCAGGCCTTCTCGATTGACGACTCGGCCACCACGGAAATCGACGACGCGTTGTCGGTGCAGGGGCTGGGCAGCGGCACGATCACGCTGGGCATCCACATTGCCGCACCCGGCCTGGCGATCCAGCCCGGCGACGCGGTCGATCAATTGGGCCGTGCCCGCCTGTCCACCGTCTACATGCCGGGCTACAAGGTCACCATGCTGCCCGACACGCTGGTGCAAACCTACACGCTACAGGCCGGGCGCGATTGCCCGGCGCTGTCGCTGTATGTCACGCTGGACGAGGCCACGCTGGAGATCAAAGGCCACGAGTCGCGCATCGAGCGCGTCTCCATTGCCCACAACCTGCGCCACGACCAGCTCGACGCCATCGTGACTGAGCCGTGGCTGCAGGACCCCAGTTTCAACCATGAAAATGAGCCGAAACCCTTACCAGCATTGCGTGAGCAGCTATCATTTTTATACCGACTGGCGAAAGATCTGAAGGCCAAACGTGAAGTCGTGCGCGGCAAGCCAGAGACTTTCAACCGGCCGGATTACAACTTCAGACTGGCCGGTGGCACCACAGCCGAGCCTGACGGCACCGAGACCGTGTTGATCAGCACCCGCCAGCGTGGCGCGCCACTGGACCTGATCGTGGCCGAGGCCATGATTCTGGCCAACAGCACCTGGGGCAACTGGATGGCCGAGCTGGGCGTGCCCGGCATCTACCGCAGCCAGGCCAGTCTGGCGCCCGGCGTCAAGGTGCGCATGGGCACCAGGGCCTTGCCGCATGCCGGTATCGGCGTCAAAAGCTACGCCTGGAGCAGCTCGCCCCTGCGCCGCTACACCGACCTGGTCAACCAGTGGCAGATCATTGCCTGCGTGCAGCACGGCAAGACGGCGGCCCTGGCTGCACCATTCAAGCCCAAGGATGCCAGTCTGTTCTCCATCATCTCCAGCTTTGACGAGGCCTACAGCGCCTACAACAGCTACCAGGGCGGCATGGAGCGCTTCTGGACGCTCAAGTACCTGCAGCAAAACGGCATCACCGAACTGGAAGCCAGCGTCTTCAAGGACAACATGGTGCGCGCCGACACGCTGCCCCTGGTGTTGCCCGTGATGGGCGGTCAAAACCTGCCGCGCGGCGCAAGGGTGCGGGTGAAGCTGGGCGAGATGGACCTGATCACATTGGACATCAGCGGCACTGTCGTCGAGCGCCTGGACACACCGGTTGCAACACCGGGTGAGACGGACAGCCCGGACGAAGACGCTGAAGATGATGAAGTGTCCGGTCCGATTGCCATTGCGGTCGACGTCAGCGAACCCGCCGAGGCACCCAACGACAACCCTGCACCGTGAACCTGCGGTCTCTCAGCACCCTTCAACTCGCCCTGCTGGCATCCATTGCGGTGCATGCGGTGCTGTTGACGGTTCGCTTTGTGGACCCCGAATCCTTCAACCGGGTATTTGAAGACACACCGCTGGAAGTGGTGCTGGTCAACTCGCGCAGCAACGAGAAGCCCGACAAGGCCAAAGCCATTGCCCAAGCCTCGCTGGCGGGTGGGGGCGATGCAGAACAAGGCCGGGCAACCAGCCCCCTGCCGCCCTCGGCTTTGACCGACTACGGCGACGCGTCGGAAGAAGAAACTTCGCGCAAGCTGCAAACCCTGCAGGAGCAGCAGACCCTGCTGCTGGCACAGGTCAAAAACCAGCTCGCGGCGATGCCACCGCCCGATCCGAACCAGGCTGCCAGCAAGGCCGAACAGCAGGAGCGTGAGGAAAAACGCCGCCAGCTGGTAAAAATCCTGGCCGAAATCGAGCGGCGCATCAACCAGCAAAATGCAAAGCCCAAGAAGCGCTACATCAGTCCGTCAGTGCGTGAAGAGGCGTATGCGGTTTACTACGACGGTCTGCGCCGCGCCATCGAGGACAAGGGCACCGAAAATTTCCCGGAGTCACGCGGCAAGAAGCTCTATGGCGAGCTGACCATGATCGTCACCGTCAACCACAATGGCCGGGTCGTGGATACCGAAGTGGTTGAAAGCTCGGGCAGCCGCGCACTGGACCGACACGCGGCGGCCATCGCCCGGTCGGCCGGCCCGTTCGGGCACTTCACCCCGGCCATGCGCCGCCAGGCCGAGCAAATTGTGGTGGTGTCGCGCTTCAAATTCACACGCGACGAAACGCTGGAGGCAGCGGTCTCCGCGCGCCCATGAAAGCGCTCGTCCGGTGGCTCGGGTTGCTGCTCGTGGCATTGGTGGCACTGCAATTGTTCTTTGTCGCACGGATTGCGATGATGGCGGTGGTGGCACCCCAGTCGACCAGCTTCCAGCGCTCGGAGGCCTGGCGCGTTGCCGTTGAGAAGGGCACTTTGCGCTGGCGCCAGCAGTGGGTGGCCTACGGTCAGATTTCCGACAACCTCAAGCGCGCCGTGATTGCATCCGAAGACGACAGCTTCACCAACCACGATGGACTGGACTGGGATGCGCTGGAAAAGGCGTGGGAGAAAAACGCCCGGGCCGAGCAAAAAGCCGCCAGCCAGAAGCCCGCTGCCAAGGCCGCACCCGGCAAGCCCGTGCCCAAGCCACCCAAAATTGTGGGCGGCTCAACAATCACACAGCAGTTGGCCAAAAATCTGTTTCTGTCGGGTGAACGCACGCTACTGCGCAAAGGCCAGGAGCTTGTGCTGACCCTGATGCTGGAACACCTGCTGACCAAGCAGCGCATTCTTGAAATTTATCTCAACAGCGTGGAGTGGGGTGAAGGTGTGTTTGGTGCCGAGGCAGCGGCCCAGCACTACTTTCGCAAACCGGCATCGCAACTGAGTTCGTATGAAGCGGCGCGACTCGCAGTGATGTTGCCGCGTCCACGCTATTACGAGAAGTTGCCCAATTCCGGATATTTGGCCAGCCGCGCCGAAGTGATTGCTGGACGCATGGGGGGTGCGCAACTTCCCTGACTGTCTGATGCTTCGCACGCAGAGGTCTGAGGGCACATGCCGCCGCTCGTGTCCCCCGGCCTGCGGCCTCCTCCTTGACCTCGCTTTGGCATGCACCCTCAAACTTCTGTGGGTATCATCGCGCCCATGCTTGCCAAGATCATGAGTCTGTTTTTGCTGGGGCTGATCCGGGTGCTGACCGGCTCCCAGGCGCGCTGGCACGGCTGCCCACCCAAGGCCGAGCAACGCATCTATTTTGCCAACCACCAGAGCCATGCCGACCTGGTCATGATCTGGGCCGCGCTGCCCAAGGAATTGCGCGGCGTCACACGCGCCATCGCAGCCAAAGACTACTGGACCAAGACCCCTTTCAAGCAATGGCTCACCACTGCCGTCTTCAATGTGATTTACGTCTCGCGCGACCGCAGCGCCGACGAAGACCCGCTGGAGCCGCTGTTTGAGGCGCTGGAAAACGGCGACTCCATCATCCTGTTCCCGGAGGGCACGCGCGGCTTCACCGGCGAGCCGCAGCCGTTTAAGGCCGGGCTGTACAACCTGGCACTCAAATACCCCCACGTGGTGCTGGTGCCGGCCTGGATCAACAATGTGCAGCACGTGCTGCCCAAGGGCGAGGTGGTTCCGGTGCCGGTGCTGTGTTCGGTCACGTTCGGCGCGCCCATGCAGCTGCGCGCCGATGAGGATCGCAGAGCTTTTCTGGAGCGCGCCCGCGCTGCCGTCGTGGCGCTGCGTGACGTCTAGTCGCTCGAGTTGAACATGTACCACTACCTCAAGAACATGACACCCACGCAGCAGGTTGGCGCACTGTTTGTCATTGTGTTCGGGCTGCTGCTGCTGGCCAGCGTGGCGTCGTTCCTGTTCTCGGTGCGCGACCACGGTGATGACCCACTGGCGGAGCGGCGGCGCGTAGAACTCAAGAGCGTGGACGCAATCATTCGCACCAGCTGGCTGATGGTGTTTGTGTTTTGGGTCGGCTGGGTCACCGGCGACTGGGTGGCGTTGACGCTGTTTGCCTTCGTTTCGTTTTT
>JAIPDC010000048.1 GCA_021737865.1 Rhodoferax sp. | reverse complement strand
GCTCAAGAGCCTTGACAGCCAGGATGTACCAACTGCCCATGCTCATGATGACCAGGATCAACAGCACGCCTTTTGCAACAGAGTCCGAACTTTGCCAGACTGCTGCCATGCCATAGGGGTTGTCAGCGGCAGCTGGCGCTTCAGCCTTTGGTGGTGCCACTTGCGCGGTCTGAGGCACCGCAGACGCCGGCGCAGTTGCCGCTGCAGCTGCTGGCGCAGCGGATTGGGCCAACGCATTGGTTGAAATGCCGGCCACTGAAGCAAATACCAACCCGAGGGCCAAGACCCAGGAACGTACCCACACCACACTCTTTCTCACCATAACCATCTCCTCTTTATATAAAACCAAAAAACCGTTTTGCTCCGTTTGGCAGACCAAACAAGAGCGCTAACTTGGAGTCAATGCGAACGCATTCACCTTCTTCCTACACTTGAACGCAGCGAAATTTCGCCGCCTTCAACAGGGTCTTCAACGCCAGCCGTGAGGCCTGTGATGCCTAAATCTTGGGTCATTATTTTGCAAATACGCTTGAATTTATTTTCCGCATCGATGCGTTCGAGAATGCGCCTTCAAAAGAGAACTCCAGCCAGTTCTTGATGTAAGGCTTGATTGTTGAGTCAGACACCAACCAGAGTTTTTCAGCGTCAAGTCGGATGAGAAAAACAGCGACATCTGCCATGCGCCCTCGCTTGCACATTCCTGGGTGCGAAGGGATTGAAAGTGCGTCTACCAAGTGCGCCATCCACTCATCAATTTGAGGGCCGCTGAGTTGGTGCACTGAAAGCGCCTCCGATAAATCCGTAGCAACGAGTGTGTCGTGCTTTCCAGGCGAAAGCTCTGCCAGCGCCACCGCAAGGGCCTCTCCTCGGCAACTCAGGAGCAGCTTTTCTGTAGGGCTGCGCCATGCAACGCAGGGATCGCTCCCAGCAAACGTACAGTTTTCTAGAGGCCACGAAAGCCCGATCGCCTCAAATCGGGACTGTGCATCTTGGCTATCTGCCAAGTGCTGCACGGATGCAATTCGCACGCCCGTTAGCTCGTGAAAGTGAGGAACTTTCGCACGTTCATTTTCAGCCATTCAATCGCTCCCCGGTCGAGTCATAGAACGGCGTTGTCGTAATCTCAGCAGGTATTGCCTGCCCCAGATGCCAGGCCGTCAGCTTTTGGCCAATGCGATGTGTTCCTTGCCGCACCAGGGCCAGCGCAATGGGGTGCTGCAGCGCCGGACTGAAGCAACTGCTGGTTACAAATCCTTCTGCCTCGCATGGCGGCGGACGCAGAGAAAGGTGTGCACCTACGGGAAGCAAGGTGGTTCTATCAACGGGTAATAAACCAACGAGCTGTAGACGGTTGGCATCTGTGGCGGCAGGTCGAAGCAGAGACCTTCGACCAACAAAGTTGGCCTTCTTTTTGGCAAGGCTTCGCGCCAGGCCAACATCACCTGGCAGAGTGTTCCCATCGGTGTCCGCGCCCACATGCAGAAAGCCCTTTTCAGTGCGCATAACCATCAGGGCTTCTATACCGTAGAGACATACTTTATGCGCCTGCCCGGCCTCCCAAAGGCGATCCAGCAGTGGCCTTACTTTGGATGGTGGCAGATTAATCTCGTAGCCCAGTTCGCCGTTAAAACTTGCACGCATTACTCGCAGGGCGCTGCCTTGCCAGTTAATTTCCTGGATTGTCATGTGCTTCATGTTGGCGGGTTCCAGCACGGCATCCATTTCAATGCTCTTCAACAAATCCCAGGCTCTGGGACCGCTCACAGTGACATTCCCCCATTGAGAGGTCACTGGAATGATGAACACCTTCAAATCCACAAACTCGCACTGAAGCCATTCCTCAAAGGCAAGCACCGCCCGGTCTACTCCACCCGAAGTTGTATTGACCAAGAAGTGATTGGCGCCTAGGCGCGCGACGATGCCATCATCGACCACGATGCCATTTTCATTGCACAACGCCCCGTACCGCGCGGCACCAATGGCCATCGAAGACATCGTCCCAACGTACATCAGATCCAGAAACGCGCCAGCGTCTGGCCCGTATATTTCGATTTTCCCGAGTGGTGAGCCCTCAAAAAGTCCAACCGACTGGCGTACTTGAGCTGCCTCGCGTTGCGCAGCAGCCATCAAATCTTCACCTGCCACCGGATACGCCGCAGGCCGCTCCCAACCGCCAAATTCTTCCATGAGTGCGCCTTGCCCGAGATGCCAGTCGCGTCCTGGCAACAACTTCATAGGGCGGTAGCGTGCGCCTGATCTTCCAGCAACGATTGTGTTGAGGGTAACCGGCTTGTACGGCGGGCGGAATTTGGTAGTACCCACTTGGTCAGGTGTACGCTGGGTAGCCTTCCCCAGCAGCACCAGCGCGTTCACATTGCTTGTTTTACCTTGGTCTGTCGCCATTCCCGTGGTGGTGTAGCGCTTGAGGTGCTCGACTGAGCGGTAGTTCTCTCGGGCAGCCAATTCAATGTCTGCGCTGGTCACGTCATTCTGTAGATCAATGAACTGCTTTGCGGGTTTGCTTCGAAGTGACTTTAATGCGTTGGCGGAAGGCTGGTTATCTGCGGGTACATGACCCATTGCGCCAACCGGTGCGCTCGGCATCACCCCCCCAGGGGTCATCGCTCCCACGCTGTGGGCGTGTGACATGGCATTGTTGAAATCGAATACACCTGCGGTTGCTCCAATCACAGCGATGCCTGGAATCAGTCGATCGGGAACAAACATTGAAGACTCCGCAACCCAGCGTAAGGCCCCTCCGGCTTGAGAGTAGAGATTGACGTTGGGCGTGAAACCGCCGCAGACTGCAATCAAATCAGCGTCGATGAATGCAGGCCTGCCGCCACTGTTCGACGCCCATTGAACACCCTGCACACCGGCTTTTCCTCTGACGCCAATGAGGCTTGCGCCGCTATGCACCGGTATATCGGTTTGGATGGCCCCAAATTGTGGGTTGTCCCGACGATCGATGATGGCCGCAACGCCAATTCCAGCAGTCTTTAATGCTCGCGCTGTGGCGTATCCGTTGTCACAGGCGGTAGCCACCACCACGTTCTTTCCACAGGCCACACCAAAGTGGGATATGTAACGCTCCACAGCGCTGGCAAGCATCACGCCAGGGCGGTCGTTATCTGGAAAGACCATAGGTCGCTCAAACACACCGGTCGCCAAAATGATCTGCTTAGCCCGGATCTTCCAAAGCCTCTCTCGCAGAGTGTCACCCACATCGTCAATGCGCTCAATCGCCGTGACCAGATTGTGGTCGTAGATCCCGAAAGCGGTGCAATTCAATTGCTGTGTGACCCCATGGGCCGCAATTTCTTGTCGCAATTGCTGCAAGGTTTCAAACGAAGCACCCGCGCCTACAGTCAACTGCGTGGCGAGCCATCCGCCATTTTCTCTTTCAGCTTCAAGCAGCAGAACCTTCCGTCCTGCGCGTGCTGCGGATGCAGCGGCCTGCAATCCAGCCGCGCCAGCACCCACCACCAGCACTTCAGTGCTCACCGAAATTTCGTCATAACGATCGGGATCAGGTCCGTCACCGGCACGTGCCGCAGCCGCCATATGCCGAATCATGGGTTCGTACAGATGCCAATTCGGCCACATGAAAGTCTTGTAATAGAAGCCCGCTGGCATAAAGCGGGAAAGTTTGGAGATCAGGCTGCCCGCATCAAACTCTAAACTGGGCCAGCAGTTGCCGCTGGTGGCAACAAGTCCATCCTTAGCAAGGATATCGGTAGCGCGGGTATTGGGAATTCGACGTGAACCACGTCCAATGTCGAGGATTGCCGTCGGTTCTTCCACGCCACACGAAAAAACGCCCCTGGGGCGATGCAATTTAAAACTACGTCCTACCAGTCGTACTCCGCTGGCGAGCAGTGCGGAGGCTACAGTATCGCCAGCCAACCCTTGGATCTCGCGTCCGTTAAAGTCAAATCTGACTGGCGTTTTGCGATCAATCCAAAGACCATGGGGGGCGGATAAACGTGATCCACTCATCGCTTCTCCCCCTGAGCCAATTCAGGTTTTGGATCTGTCATTGCGTACACAGCCTCGATGTCGTGCGTCACCGTGTGGCGGATCATGTTGAACCATTG
The DNA here is from genome assembly GCA_021737865.1 of Rhodoferax sp. GTDB lineage: Bacteria > Pseudomonadota > Gammaproteobacteria > Burkholderiales > Burkholderiaceae_C > Allorhodoferax. The sequence continues at coordinate 15,604 of JAIPDC010000048.1, read as the reverse complement.
ACTGCATCCAAATGTGTGTCGCCACCTCTCTGCGTGCAATCCGCTGAGGTTCTCTCGCTCAAACATGTATCGACCCCACTCCTCGTCGCTGCAATCCAGAGGTGGTCGCTGAATGTGCGAGACACCGCCGCAATGGAACTCGGTTTCTGGGCGGCCACCGCACCATGGACAATCAATTTTCATCATGTCTTTTACCCCCTAGTGCGCAATGCCTGCCGCAGCGGCTTCGTCTATCAGCCGCCCAGTGCGAAAACGGTCTAGCTGAAAGGGTTCGGCCAGTTCGTGGGTTTTTCCAGTCGCCAGTAGATGCGCCAAAGTCCAACCGCCCACGGGGATTGACTTGAAGCCACCAGTTCCCCAGCCGCAGTTGATATAGAGACCCGGCACCGGGGTGGCACCAATGATCGGACTGGAGTCCTGCACGACGTCAACAATGCCACCCCACTGGCGCATCAATCGCAGACGACCAAAAGAAGGAAACATTTCGACCGTCGCAGCAAGAACTTGTTGTGTGATCCCAAAACTACCCCTCTGACCGTAGGATGGGAAATGATCCAGCGCTCCGCCGATCACAACTTCCCCTTTGTCCGACTGGCTCCAGTACGTTCCTACTGCTGGGGAAAGCACCACTGTGTCCAGAACCGGTTTTATCGGCTCACTCACCATCGCCTGCAGCGTATAGCTTGTGACCGGAAGACTGAGTCCTGCCATTGCTGCCACGTGGCTGCTATGGCCAGCGACGGCCATAGCGACTTTTTCAGCCCGAATTTCACGCGCAACACCCTTGTGATGGGTCGTGACACCTACCACTTTTCCGTCGTTCTTGATAAACCCTGTAACAGCGCAGTTCTGAATGATGTCTACGCCGAGTGCGGATGCACCACGTGCGTAGCTCCAGGCAACCGCATCGTGCCTTGCAGGTCCTGCACGCCGCTGTATGAAACCACCCAAAATAGGAAATCGCGCGTCTGGACCGAAATTCAATCGCGGTGCAAGTTTCTGGACTTGCCCAACATCAAGCATGTCTGCATCAATTCCATTGAATCTCATGGCATTCGCCCAACGCGAGACGTTGTCTAGGTCATGCCTGGTGTGGGCCAATGTGATGACCCCACGCTGGCTGAACATGATGTTGAAGTTCAACTCCTTGGATAGATTTTCAAATAGATGAACTGAAAAGTCATACAGGCGGGCGCTCTCAGGGAAAAGGTAGTTGGATCGGACAATCGTTGTATTGCGCCCAGTGTTGCCCCCGCCGATCCATCCTTTTTCAATCACAGCAACGTTTGTGATGCCGTGATTCTTTGCAAGATAGTAGGCCGTTGCCAGACCATGCCCACCACCTCCGATGACAATGACGTCATAGCGCGGCTTGGGCTCGGCATCGCTCCAAGCGGGCACCCAGTCAGTGTGATCGCGCCAGGCAGCACGTAGCAAATTCAGCGCAGAATAGCGGGCATGAAGTTTCATGGTGCCGGGGCTCAGATCCATTGCGCAATGGTTGCCAGCGGCTTCTTGATACCGCCATGTATGGGTACTTGGCATCCTGTTTTAGGGTAGCCAACCACCAGCAGGATGATCGGTTTTTCTGAACTTGGTCGCGCGCACAGTTTGTTCAGAAAACTCATCGGATTAGGCGTGTGGGTCAATGTCGCCAGCCCTGCGTGGTGCAGCGCCGCGATCAGGAAGCCCGAGGCGATACCCACTGACTCGGGTACGTAATAGTGACTGAACTTTTCGCCATCGGGATGCACGCCATACTTTTGCGCAAAGATGGCAATCAGTACCGGAGCCTCTTCAAGAAAGGGCTTGTTCCAGTCGGTGCCCAGGGGCGCCAGCGCGTCCAGCCACTCCTGCGGCGCGCGTTCCTGATAGAAGCTGCGCTCCTCGACCTCGGCAGCTTCACGCACACGGCGCTTGTGCGCGGGGTCGGTAATGACGCTGAAAAACCAGGGTTGCTGGTTGGCGCCCGATGGGGCGGTGCCGGCAGCAAGCAGACATTGTTCAATGACCTGGCGCGGCACAGGTCGTGTGTCGAAGTCGCGCACGGTTCGCCGGCGAACCATATCGCTGTAGAACGCCTGTGCGCGGTCGATCATCTCAGTTTGCGGAAACTCGCGGTAGCACGGCAGCGGCTCCAGAGCGCAGGCGGGAGGGGTGTGGTTTTCTTTCATCGGGCATCCTGAAGGTTGCAAGAGTGGTCTTGGTGGTGGGTGTTCATCGCATCGAATCCAGTCTCAACACGCGGCCAACATGGCGGCTTCGCAAACATCTTTGACCAGGACGTCGATCTGCTCTGCGCGCGCATCCCATGCTTAGGAACACAGCGTTCGCCTCCACCGGCGCTATCAATTCCACGCCCGCCAGACCAGCAATCCCATGAGCGAAACGCAGCGCACTTGCGTTCGCATGGCGTGCATTGGTCAGCCACGTACCGGTCTCGAACGTCCGCACCCAAGGTGCAGCGACGAAGCGCATCTTCGACGCAAGCTGCCCCGCCTGCTTGCAGCGATAGGCGAAGTCGGTCGACAGTGAGCGATCAAAGAACAGCACCGCCTCACCTAACGCCAAGCCGTTCTTGGTGCCGCCGAAACACAGCACGTCCACACCGCTGCGCCAAGTCATCTCGGCTGGGCTGTATTTCAGGCTGGCACAGGCATTGGCAAAGCGCGCGCCATCACTGCGCAGACTCAGACCGAGTTGCCGGCAGATATCTCCGATGGCACGGGCTTCGTCAAGCGAGTAAATGCGCCCGGTCTCGGTGGCCTGCGTCATCGTCACGACTCGCGGCTTCGGGAAGTGGATGTCCTTGCGCTGCGTGGCACTCGTTTGGATATCTGCTGGTGTCAGCTTTCCGTTCGTCGTGAGTGCCACCAGCAGCTTGGCGCCATTGGAGAAGAACTCCAGCGCACCGCATTCATCCGGCTCGACATGCGCCGTGTCGGCGCAGATGCCGGCGACGTTGTCACTCGAAAAATGTTGCGACATCTACATTCCTTTAGTTCGACTCGCCCGGAATTGCCACGGGTCCGAATTGACGGGAATGTCCACACGCTTCATCTTTCGAGCCTTGCACAAATCGTCTGACCAAGGCCATAAAGTCAGCCTCGCTATCGTTGTCGACACCGTGACCCGCTCCGGGGAATGCATGAAATTCCACCAAGTGCGCTGGCAGCGCTGCCGCGATGTCTCGCTGGTCCTCGATGGGCGTGACCGGGTCGTCCTCGCCGCCAATCACCAGCACCGGGCACTGGGCACGTGCCAGACCCGGCAGCAGATTCAGCGTGCGCGCCTCCCCAGCAAACCAGTGGTTGGTGATCTCCAAGTCGATGCGAGCACGCAGTTGAGCATCGGGGGGTCGCGGTGTTCGGGCGTACAGCGGCAGGCACACCCGCACATAGGCCTGCGCAGCCTCTGGCGTTGGGTTCGACCAGTAGGCTGCCGCCACGCGACGCGCGCCCTCGCCACCCAGTCGTTCGATGGCAGCCAAACGCCGCTGAATGTGCAGATGCGGGGACGTGGACGACAGAATCACCCGCGCCGGGTGTTCGGGGTAACGCGACAGATAGCGCTGCGCCACGGTGCCGCCGAAGCTCTGGCCGAACACCACCGGCTTCGTGATGCCCAGCGCATCGCACAGCCGCACCACGTCGTCAACCCAATGATCAAGCGTCCATTCTTCGCGTGGCCGCTTGTCGCTGCGACCTTGACCGCGGTGGTCGACATAGACGAGTTGCGCGATGTCTGCCAACTGTGAGAATTTCGGCTTGTAACCTGAATGATCCCAGCCTGGTCCGCCGTGCAGCAGCAACAGCGTCGGTTTCTCCCGCATCGTCGGTCCAGCGGGCACGAGCGCTGCGCCTTCAACATCGATAAAGAGTCGAACCCCGGGTTCGATTTCTATGCGCACAGATACCCCCTCTGTTTTTGCTTGATGTCTGGGTTGATATCGCCAATGGCGTCCGCACCGGTCACTGCCTCGGCAACACCCGTAGGGCTCCATTCAACGATAGGGTCGCCGGTTAGGTACCAGAGACGCCCTGCCAGCAGTGCGGCGTATGGTGAGACCTTGTCGACAAGCGCTGGCGTCTGACAGTCGCCGTGTGGCAACACTTTGGGTTCGTTTGGATTCACGTGGTACTACTGCGCAAAATTGGCAATCAGTTCAGGTGGTTGGGGCAAGACCGAAACGCCGTTGGAGGGGCGTCGGGTCTGGGTCATGGCCTGCGAACTGCCGGAAGGCCTCATCGGCTGGCACGCGGTGGCCGACGCTCAGGACCTTATCGATCCAAGCCTTCGACACCGAGGCGTCGTAGATGCCGCCAGGCGCACCTTCGAAGGTCTCCACGGCATCAGCCGCCATCACGTCGGCCCACAGATAGGAATACACCCCTGCCGCATAGGCACCGATAAAGATGTGGAAGTTGTGGGTCACCCGCATGATCATGTCCCATGCGTCTGGCATGCCCAGCTCGGACAGCGTATCGTTCTCCACCTGTACCGGGTCGATCGCCGCACCGCTGCCGTCTGCCAACAGGTGTAGCCTCAGGTCGACGATGGCCGGTAACAAAAAGTCGGGATTGAGGCTGAAGATGCGGTCGTACTTCAAACCCTGCTCGATGCGCTCGATCAGTTCGACCGGTATGGGCTCGCCGGTGACATGGTGCCGTGCAAAGCGCGCCAGAAGCTCAGGGTCACGCAGCCAGCGTTCATTGATCAGGGCCGGCAACTCGACGAAATCCCAGGCCACATGCTGGCTGCCGAGCGAAGCGTAGGCTGATGTGCAATGCAGCATGTGAAGAGCATGGCCGAACTCGTGAAAGAAGACGTTGGCGTACTCCCAGGGCAGCAGCACGGGCTGGCCCTCCGGTGGGGGCGGGAAGGAGGAGTAGACGGCGGCGATCGGCAACACCCGGCCGCGGAAGTTCTCGGCCTCGCGGTACTGCATCTGGTATGAGCCGTGCGCCTTCCCCGGGCGGTTGAAGAGGTCGAAGTAAAGGACGCCCAACGGCTCTTCGCCGCGACTGACTTCGTAGACCTGAACGCTGGGGTGGATCAGGGGCGCATCGGCCAGGGGCTTGAAGACCAGACCGTGCACGCGGCCTGCGGCCCAGAACATGGCTTGCAGTACCGCATCCAGTGGCAGGTGCGCCTTCACCGCATCGCCGTCCAGGCCAAAACGCTGGCGCCGCAGCTTCTCTGCATAGAACTGGCGGTCCCACGGGGCCAGACGGATACCCGCACCTTCACGGTCGGCGATGGCCTGGTAGTCGGCAATTTGGGCCTGCGCTGCAGGCTTGACGCTGCGCCAGGTGCGCTCCAGCAGGGCTAAGGCTGTCTCGGGGGTGCGGGCCATGCGATCAGCCAGTGCAAAGTGCGCGTAGCTGGGGCAGCCCATCAGCCGCGCCATTTCACCACGCAACTGCAGGATCTGTGCGGCGATTGGCTTGTTGTCCTGCGGCCCAGAGTTGTCGCCGCGTTGGGTCCACATCCGCCATACCTGTTCGCGCAGATCGCGCCGCGTGGCCAACGTCAGGAAAGGCCAGACCAAGCCGCGTGCGTTGGGAATGGCCCAGATGCCCGGCCGGCCCTTGTCCGTTGCCGCCACAGCTGCAGCCTGCCGCAAGGCGTCGGGCAGGCCATCCAGGCCTGATTCGTCCTCGATGAAGACAGCCTGGCATCCGGCCTCTTGAATCAGATTCTGGTTGTACTGCGACGACAGCGCAGCCAAGCTACCGTTGATCTCGGCCAGCCGCACCTTGGCCTCAGGCGCTAGTCCGGCACCACGCCGCTGCATGCGGGTGCGCAGCACGTCTACCAGTCGTTGTTGCTCAGCCGTGAGCGCCGCTTCGTCGCGCCCGCGCCAGACGGCATCCAGCCTGGCAAACAGGCGCTCGTCATGCGCAATCTCGTCCTCCAACGCAGCCAGCGCGGGCGCCATGCGTTGGGCGACGGCTGGCATCTCGCCGAGGCTCAGGCTATTCGTATGCACGCGGTGAACGCACAACAAGCGGTCCAGGGTTCGGCCGCAGTTCTCCAGCGCTTGTGCCGTATTCTCGAATGTCGCAGGCGCGGCGTTTGACGCGATGGCCTGAAGCTCGGCACGCTTGCTCTCGATAGCGGCGCGCAGTGCTTCTTCCAGCACCGCCGGATGCACAGGGGCCAACGGGGGCAAGCCGCCATGAGGCCCCGACCAGGGCGCCATCAGGGTAGCTGCTTGTGAAGACAAAGATGTGGATGGGTTCACGAAAACACCTGATCTTGAAGGGGCGTGGAAATGAAGCGGCGCAGCAGGGCCATGGCTGGCTCGGGTCGGTCGCGCCAGATGCCGTGGCCGGCGCCCGAAACAGCGTGGAACTCGACGCAGCCTGCCGGCAATGCGCGTGCAATGTCGCGCTGGTCTTCGATCGGCGTCACCGGGTCCTCCTCGCCGCCCAGCACCAACACCGGGCAGGTAGCCCGCGCCAAACCCGGCAACAGATTCAAGCCGGGCAGCTCGGTGCGATTCCAGGTGTCCAGCAACTCGGTGTTGAAACGGGCCAGGCTGCTGGCGGTATTTGGCTGTGGGGTTGTGTTGTAGAGAGGCATGCAAACCTGCAAGTACGCTTGCAGGTGGTCGGTCGATGGATCCAACCAATAGGTCTCGGCGACACGGCGCGCCTGCTGGCCACCCAGCCGTTCAAACACCGCGAGCTTGCGCGCAAGCCCCAGGTGCGGCGAGCAGCTCGTCAGGATCACCTTGGCTGGGTGCGACGGGTGACGGGCCAGATAGTGCTGTGCCACCATGCCTCCGAAGCTCTGGCCCCAGACGATGGGCCGCACGATGCCCAGCGCATCGCACAGGCGAACGACGTCATCAGCCCAGCAATCCAGCGTCCACTCAGCGGCAGGACGCCGGTCGCTGCGGCCGTGGCCACGCTGATCGATGTAAAGAATTTGCACCAGGTCGACCAGCGGCGACACATGCGGCTTCCAACCCTGGTGGTCCATGCCGGGGCCGCCGTGCAACAGCACCAGCGTAGGCTTCTCACGAACGATGTTGCCGTCGGGCACCAGGCCCATGCCTTCGACGTCGAAGTACAGACGCAGGCCAGGTTCGATCTCGACTTTCAAGGCAAGGCTCCATCCAAAAATGCGCGAACCGGCGGCACCACCAGTTGTGGCGCCATGCAGACGCCGTGGTCCTTGTCCGCAAGCTCGCAGATCACCCAACCCTGCCCTTCCAGCGTCGTGCGCTGCTCGCGGATGATCGATGCAATGCGAATAGGGACACCGGCCTCCACCAAGTCGCCCTCACTGCCAAAAAACACCATCTTCGGAATTCGGATGCGTGCGACGGATTCGCCTTCGCACCAGCTCAGCATGCTGGCGTAGTAGGTTTCCCACTGACGGTACTGTTGCTTGGATCGCAGAATCTTCATCGACGAGGGCTCGGGGTCGGGCTGCTTCAGCCGTGTGGCCTGAAGGATGTCCTTGTAGGGCGCACCCAGCGGGGGCCAACCACCCAGAACCAGCGCGGTCAGGCGGTCGGTGCGTGACGCCAGTTGCAGACCGGCAGCCGCACCCCAGGAATAGCCCCAGTAGGCAAAACGGTCGAAACCAGCCGCAGTCGCTACGGCCAGCAGATCAGCGCAGACACGGTCAGCCGTCAGGTCCTGTGGCGCGATATCACGGCTGCCACCGATGCTGGGGTAGTCCACGCGAAGCACGCGGTAGCGGTCGGTCAGCCGGTCCAGGTAACCGTCCAGCACGTCTTGCATTTCAGAGCCAAAGATTTGCGTGAGGGACGCCATCAGCGGCAGACCGATCAGCAGCGGCTGGCCTTGGCCCTGTACGTCGTAGAAGACGCCGCTGGCAGAGTCAAGCGGCATCGACAGCCTGCCTTTCCTGTTCGCGCTGCAACCAGTCGCTGACCAAGTCGTCCAGCACCGGCAATGTCACGGCACCGGCGGTCATCACAGCTTCGTGAAAGCCTCGGTGGCTGAAGCGTGTTCCCAGACGGCCCTCGGCGCGTTGGCGCAGTTCACGCAGCTTGAGGTTGCCTATCTGGTAGCCCAGGGCCTGTCCAGGCAGCGCAGCGTAGCGGTCGACTTCGGCTTCGATGGTCTCGCGCGACAGCGTCAGTCGTTCGGCCATGTAGGCCACGGCCTGTTCACGGCTCCAGCCCTTGGCATGGATGCCGGTGTCGACCACCAACCTCACGGCACGCCACATCTCCATCTCCAAGCGGCCGTAGTGCTCGTGCGGCGTTGTGTACAGGCCCATCTCGATGCCCAGGGTCTCGCAGTACAGCGCCCAGCCTTCAATGCACGCGGTGTATTTCACTGCGCCATATCGGCGAAAAGCAGGGGTGTCGGTTTGCTCGTTCAGCAGAGCCAGGTGCATTAGATGGCCGGGCCAGGCTTCGTGAACGACGAGTGCAGGGTGCAGGTAGCTCGGCGCCTTCGAAGGCATACCGCTGATCCAGAAGATGCCGGCGCTTGACCCGTCAGCCGCGCTGGGTTGGGCATAGGCCGGGGGCATGCGTGCGGAAACGGCTTCGGGGATACTCTGAACGCCGTAGGTGATGCGCGGGATCAGACCGAAGAACTCTGGAATGCGGCGGTCCACGCGCTTGCACAAGGCTTCAACAGCGTGGCGCAGAGCATCTGCGTTCGGGGCCACAAACTGCGGGTCGCTGGCTAAAAATTCGCGGTAGCCAGCGAGGTTGTCCGCAAAGCCGGCCTCGACTGCCACGATCTGGATCTCAGCATCGATGCGCGCCACTTCCGCCAGACCCAGTGCGTGCACGGCATCTGGATCGGTGGCAGTGCTGGTGAAGTGGCGCACCCACACGCGGTAGTAGTCGACGCCGGCGGGGCCGTCGATGCAACTCAATGAATCGCGTGCGCCGCGTGGTATCAGGTCCTCAAGAAAAGCGGCCCAAGCCTGCAGCGACGGTATCAAATCCTCACGCACCAGCGCCAGTGCACGTGTCTCTTGCGCTTGCACGCTTGCTAGCATTGCGGCGGGTGAACGCTTGAACGGCGAAAGCCATGCAGACGCCTCGGGTGCGACGGACAAGATGCCTCGGGTGTTGCCTGCTCCGGCTTGTAACACGACCCGTGGGTACCGATAGCCTCGCGCATGACCCGCTTCGATATTTGCCTGCACCTCGCGTAAATACCGGGGCAAGGTGGCCAAGCGGTCGACGTACAGGCTTGCAGAAACGGCGTCGCTGATGCTGGCAGTGTTGGCCCAGAACATGGCCGTGAAGTCCGGCCCAGCGGGAAACAGCCACGGACGCAGGTGCGAGTCAACGGCGTACTGCGCGCGCAGGCCCGACAGTTCCCGCTTGAGCAAAGACAGCGTCGCACGCTCTTGTGCAGAGATCGCATCGGCATCGATGAGTTCAGCGTCTGCCAGTAATTCGCCCGCGCGGCGGTCGCGCCGGACATGGTCATCGATCGATTCGCGGAATAACACCGCATCGGGCAACGCCACACCTGCCATGGCGGCCGTGAGCGGCAGTTCATGGCACTCCAGTTGCCAATAGCGTTCTGCAATTTCAGCGACACACTGCGACGGGCGGCCAGCATTCATGTGGTGTGCTCCAGATTTACTTTTTCATCTGCGCAAATCAGTTCCCGCAGCACGCCAATGGTCCAGTCCGGAATTTCGTAAACGAAGTTGTGCCCCGAACCCTGGGGCGCCACGATCCGGCGCGTGCAGGTGGATGTGGCCAAGTAGCGCTCTCGCGATGCAGCGAAAAAGCGGTACATCCGTTTCGCGTTGGCGTCGCCACCTTGCTGTGCTTCCGGCAGCAGGGCGATGTCACTGTCATGGTCATCACGCGGGCCCACCAACCAGACTGGCAGATCACCCAAATCGCGGTCATAAACTACAGTATCCCAAGCAACCGCAGCCACCCCTTCGGGGCTGAGCTCACTGTAAATTGACGCCTGAGTGAAGTAAGCGGCAGCATTGAACTCAAGCGCACGAACGGCTTCTACCTCTGGTCCAAGTACAGTGCGGGCAGCATCCATGACCTTGGCGTAAGCAGGAATCTGGCGCGCCTTCGCCTCTGCTCGGATGGCCAAGTTCAGGCCGAAGATCTGCATGAATCCACCCAACCAAGCGGTCCGCCGCATGTCCGTCAAGGCCCCTAGACGTGGACCGAATACGATGGTCTCCAAAGGCGTGGGGTCAAGCAGCACCACCGTGTGCACCAGGTCTGGTCGGCGACGCGCAATGTTGGCCACCAACAGGCCACCAAAGGAGTGCCCAGCCCATACAAAGGGACCTTTTTCTCCCGCTCGTTCAAGCGCCAGCACCATCTCATCGGCCTCTCGAGCAGTAGTGCGAGGAAAGGGACCTGTGTCGCTCCAGCCGGTGCCTGGCCGATCGATGAGAATGGAGCGCGTCTCGACACGAAAAGCCCGATGCAGATGGTGAATGGCATGCCCACTGGTATGTCCGCCAGCAAACCAGACTACGGGCGGCCGGCCGTCACGCACCTGACCTTCGGCGATCACGTGCACACGGTAGCCACCGATGTCAACCATTCGGCCTGGCGGAGGCAAAACACGGCGCACCTTGGCCTGTGTCCAGATCTGAAGTATCGAAGCGACAGCCAGCAGCAGTCCCAAAGCCCAACCCAATGCCATGAAGTGAGTGCGCAGGTGTTCTTGCACGGCCCAACTCAATGCCCAGAACAAACCCACTACTGCAGCCGATATCAGCAAGCCAGCAGCTTCGTGGCTCAGCAAGGAAAGAAGGGTATTGCGTATGCGTTGCACTGCTTCAGCCTTCCGCAAGGATGGACTTACCGGTATGGTGTTCGCCCGGCCTGTATTCAGGCAACCACGCTGCCGCCAGCGCGGCACCGCCCATACAGGCGGCAGCCATTAAGAGGGCCATGTCGTAATTGCCAGTGCGATCATGCACCAGACCTGCTAACCAAGGCGAGACACCCCCCCCCGCCGCCATGGCCACCATCTGAGTCGCGCTGGCTCGGCCAAACGTATCGGCACTGAAATAGCGCCGCGCCAGAAGGATGCTCACGCTGTGGTCTCCGCCCGAACAAAGTCCCAACAAACCAGCAGCAGCGATGCTGACCCAAAGTTCACCGCCAGCGTAGATGATCAGTGTAGCCACCATAGGCGCTACCATCACGATCACGGCAAGGCGTGCTGCGGGCATGCGATCAACCAACCAGCCCGCCAAGACATTGCCCAAGAGCCCACCCAAACCCACCAGGCTCATGGCCAATGCGGCCTGTCCCGGTGTAGCGCCGCGGTCTTGCAGCAATGCTGCAAAGTGCATGAAGATGGCGCCCACGCCCAGAGCGAACAACATGTTGAAAAGGGCCAGTTTCCACCAGATCCCGTCTCGCAGAAAAGCGGCCATTGACTGAGGAGTGCTGTCAACTGGCGAGGCCGCCGTCGCGTCGCCGGTGCTGTTGACTTGCGCAGTGGTAACAGTTCCTGTGCCGTGAGGGACGCGCTCGTGCACCAATAGCAAGGCGGTTAAGCCACACATCAACAGGCTGAGGATACCCATCACCAAAAATGCATGTCGCCAACCGAAATGGGTAATGACCGCTTGCGTCCACAGCGGGTGAATGATGGCACCGACGGCCCCACAGGCAAACAATAGGCCCAGGGCTCGGCCCATCGACTTGTCGAACCAGCCCTGAACCAGTTTAGCCAGGCTCAACAAAGATGCGCCTGCTGCCGTGAGCATCAAGAGAAGGGACAGCCCGTAGTAGACCCAGACGCTACCATCCATCAAGGAAAACGCTGCGAAGTTAGCCGACTGCAGCACCACTCCGGTCAAGATGAGCGGGCGCAGGGGAAACTTGTCTATCACCCAACCTGTCAGCGGCGCAACAAGTGGCGTGAACAAGGTCGACAGAGTGAGTGAAAAGGCGATTTCGCCCCGGCTCCAACCCAGGCTTTGCTGAAGAGGAAGCAGGAAAAGACCGAAAGTACTGCCGTACAAGGCCGATACACCGAACAAAGCAAGCACCCCACTTCCAGCCAGGGTGCGCCAACTGGCTGGGGTGTCAGGCGCATTCACCGGATTGGGGTCTTGCGAAGCACTGGGGTACATCGGTCCTTAGAAGTCGTAACGAACCGACAGGTCAAGGGTTCGCGGACGCTGCAGGTAGTACTGTTGGAAGCTCTTGTTGCCATCCGGCGTACCTTGGATATTCATTATCCCGCGGCTGTCAGTGGCGTTGGTCAGGCCTGCAGACATGGTCCAGTTGTCCTTGTTGAAACTCAAGCCAAGATCCAAGGCGTCATAGGACGGAGCCTTGTAGAAGGCCGTGAGATCAATCACTCGATCTCCAACGTGAGTATGTGTTACGTTGAAACGCCCTGCCGTGCCAAAGGGGCCACTGAAACGATAGTTACCCTGCAATGCAGTTTGCAATTTGGCTGTACCGGGAAGCTGCGCACCCGAAGCGATGGTCACGGGTGCGCGACCTGCCATCGTCTGAACGTCCTGCGTGGTCTTGGCGTCGATTCTTGCCAGTGAGGCTGCTACGTCGAAGACTGGGCTGACTTTCCAACGCAAGGCCGCCTCCAGACCGGTGCTGCGCGCCTTACCGACGTTGCCGATGCCAGCGAACGGCAGCGCCCCATTCATCGCGAAGTAAGTGAATTGCGCATTGGTCCAATCCAATAGGAAAGCAGAGAGGTCCAACTGAACCCCAGGCGCCGGAGCCAACCGTACACCGGTCTCATAATTCCAGAGAGTATCGGACTTAAAGGGTGTGGCGGGTGGGCCTTCATTGACACCACCATAACGGTAACCTTTGGAAGCCAAGGCGTACCACATGTTGTCGTTGAAACGGTATTTGACGCTTGCCTTGGGCGTGGTGCCTTCGTCGCCGCCAGCCAACACAGGGGAATTGCTTGGTCCACCGAAGACGGTGCCGGTTTGCTGAAAAGATGTCTTGGTCTTGTAGCTGCGTCCGCCTAAGCCAGCACTCCAGCCGCCGCCCAGACTGTACTCACCGTCGAAAAAGACGGCGCTCTCGCTGGCTTTCTGCTTGGTCATCAAGTCCACCAGATCTACAACACCAAATGCACCTGAGGGGTCGCTCTGTTTGCCGGCGCCGTTGCCCTTGTTCGTTTGATAGAAGAGACCAGCCACCCAGCTGAAGTTACCCCCGGGCTTGCTTGCAAGACGCAACTCTTGGGATTGAGACTCGCTGGCGCCCGAGCTGACCCGAGACACCAGCGGTAGAGCCATTCCGAGCGTTCCAAACAAGCGCGTGTCATCCCCAACGCCATTGGACTTTGTCTTCCAATGGCCGGTAATGGAGGTCAGTGTCGTACTGCCCAAGTCGTAATCCACCGTGAGGCTAGAGAAGTCAAACTGAGATGTGCCGCGGCCCAATGTGGGATTGTCATGCTCCAACTTTTTAGCATCGCCAAAGACATAGCTGAAGTCATCCTGACTCGTCTTCTGTGTGCTGGTCACAACGGTGGCTGTCAATTCTTTTATGGGCTTCACAGTAAAAAGAATTCGACCGCCGGTCTGATTTGTCTTGTTGGCATCCTTGGTCATGGTGCCTATGTTGTCTATGTAACCCGGCGAGGTTCGATCAAAGGCCACCACACGCAATGCGGCAGATTCATTAAGTGGCACATTGACCATGCCGTACAAAGAAGGGGCCGTCTTGCCTTGAGACACGCGGCTTACCCCCACCTGCGCTGTGGCTCCGAAGGACTTCATGTCGGGCTTGGCCAGCACATACCGTAGGGCGCCTCCAAGCGAACCAGAACCGAACAATGCACCCTGCGGTCCTCGAAGGACTTCTATACGATCCAGATCGAAGGGCAGAATGTCCGCCACCAAACCCTTGCCAATTGGCGAAGCCAAAGGTACGTCCTCGAGGTAGCGTCCGCTGGGATTTTGCTGGCCACCACCGCTTTCTGGAGAAGCCTGACTGCTCAGGCCGCGGATGGTGATGCCGTTGTTGTTGGGGTCACCACGGTTGAGTTGCACCCCAGGGGTCAGCTTCAGAAAGTCTTCCTGATCACGAGCACCGCGCCGTTCCAAATCATTGCCAGAAATCACCGACACAGTTCCCGCCACCTCGCGCTGCTTCTCTGAACGCTTGTTGGCGGTGACGACCACGCGCTGCAATTCATCTTCCGCTGTGGGAGGTGTCGTAGGTGCCTGCTGGGCCATCACGGGCCAAGCAGTAGAAAGGGACAGCATGATCGCACTGAGGCGGAAGGACTTTGTCATGTTGAAGACTCCTTGAGTAGGGTTAAGGAGAAGATAAATCCGACCGCAACAGCATGTGTGAGCCCTTGCACCAAAAATTTAGGCAATCCGACCGCCCGACACGACAAATGCTATGCCGGAAATTCCAGACTGAAGGGAGCACGGTGACGCCGGTACTCGCGTGGTGACATGCCCACTTGTTTTCCGAAAGCCGCCGTGAAGCTGCTCTGGTGTTCATAGCCCACCCGTTCGGCCACCTGAGCGATGGTGAGCGTTGCTTCCATGAGCAGTTGTTGAGCCTCACGCACACGGCGCTCAAGACAATAATCAGCCATTGTGAGCCCGAAAGTCTGCTTAAAGACGGACTTCAATTTGTTCTGGCTGGTGCCGATTTCGCGCGCCAGATCTGCAAAGTTAGGCGGGCATCGATAGTCCCGGTCCAAAAGAGTCTGCGCGGCTCGCGCCAGGTCTAGGTCGCGGCGGCGCGGCAGGTTTACTGTGCGAGCCTCATGCTGATGCATCATGGCATCTAGGGCATAAGCGACCAGTTCAGTCAAGCGACCGGCCAGTTGCACGGTACGCAGTTCACCGTGAAGTCGGCTGTCGAGTGTGTCGCCCACCAATGCGGCCACACGATAGTCAATAGGAAAAGAGGCGATGCGCCCCAGCTGAGCTTCACCCTTAACTGCAGCATGCAGCTCAGGCGGCAAGTCCTCGGGTAGCAAACCAAATCTCGAGGCGAAGCTGTGGGCTTTGAATACCGCCACGATTCCCTGTTGTCGAGCGCCTGCCGCAATGTGTGCGTTCAGAGGTAACAGTGATGGCATGCAGGTTAAGGTGAGCTCGGGCCGGTTGAACACCAGTGCCGGCCCAGACCCGTAGCGAAATTCGACATCGCAAGCCAGAGAAGCACGCAGCGTGATCAAGGGCTCCTCGTCCACATAAGTCCAATGCGCTGCACGCGGCACGACACAATTAATGACATTGACCAGAGCGTCGGGGCCGAGGCGTACGGTATCGGTCATGCCACTACCATACGGGGGCTCGTAGATGGTGCGAACCACGTTGCGCGAGATGCGTTGGGTGCGTCCATCCTCTTGGGCGGCGCGATGCCACTCGCTTTCAAAATCGAGGGCTGAAGGCAGAACTGACGGCACTGCGCGATTGGGCTGCATACGGTCGGGTCTCCTAAAAATTCTTTTCCGAAGCCTAACAGATAGATCTCCACTTGTCGTAAGGTCTACTCAGGATACAAATAATTGCTCATGTTTGAAGTCACCCCCTCCTCCGCACGCCAACTGATTGATGCTGTGCCCGTTTGGGACCATCATGCTTGCTTGCCTTTACGACCGAACGACCCTGCCTTCCTTCCCCAACT
>JAIPDC010000047.1 GCA_021737865.1 Rhodoferax sp. | reverse complement strand
TGGATTGCAGACATGTCCCATGAACTGCGCACGCCCCTGACCGTACTTCGGGGCGAGATTGATGCGTTGATCGACGGTGTGATCCCGCAAACGCCGCAAGCCATGCTGTCATTGCGCGAGGAAGTGTTACAACTCAATGCTCTGGTCGATGATCTGCACTTGCTGGCCATGTCCGATCTCAAGGCACTACCGTGTTACTTTGAAGAAGTTGATGCCGCACGCCTCCTTGAGGGCATTGTTCAGAGATTTGCTTTGAGGGCGGTGCAACTGGGCCTGACGCTGACCTTGGACACCGAACTTGAGACACCCGTGGTGGTCCGCTGGGATGCCAAACGCATAGAACAACTGGTGGGTAATTTGCTCGACAACAGCCTGCGCTACACCGATGCCCCTGGGCAGGTGCTGGTGAGACTTCGCAGCGATGGCGAGACCAAGGTGGTGATGGAGGTTGAAGACACTGCACCTGGTGTTTCCGAAAGTGACTTGCTTCGCATTTTTGAGCCCCTGTTCCGGGCGGATGCTGCCCGCGGACGGTCCACCGGAGGCAGCGGGCTGGGGCTTGCCATTTGCGAGCAGATCGCCATGGCACACCATGGGCGGATCCGGGCTGAGGGATCCGCGCGGGGTGGTGTGCTGTTCCGCCTTGAATTGCCCCGCATTGGAGATGAAGCCGTATGAGTGACACGCCTTCCCACCGAGTGCTGGTCGTTGAAGACGACCGCAAGATATCCGAACTGCTGCTGAACTATCTGCGTGCCAGTGGCTTTGAGGCCGAGGCCGCATACGATGGCCGCGATGCATTGCGGCGGATTGAGCATCTTGCACCGGATGCGGTTATTCTGGACTGGATGCTGCCTGGGTTGGACGGTATCGGCGTGTGCAAGGCCGTACGCGCCTTCAGCGATGTGCCCATCCTGATGCTGACCGCCCGCATCGACGAAGTGGACCGTCTTCTGGGTCTCGATACCGGTGCCGATGACTATGTCTGCAAACCCTTCGCACCGCGTGAACTGATCGCACGCGTTCGCGCCCTGTTGCGACGTGCTGAAGGAAGGGTGATGACTTCAAGCAAAGCCTGGGAGATTGATGACGCATCATTCAGAATCAGCTGGCGTGGCCAATGGCTGGCGTTGACGCGCATCGAGTTCATGATGTTTCGCCTGCTGCTGAGCCGCCCCGGTCGTGTCTATTCGCGCGACCAATTGCTGGCCACAGTGCATGACAGCCAGCACGACATCAGTGACCGCGCCATTGATACGCATATCAAAAATCTTCGCAAGAAGGTGCAAACGGTAGAACCAGGCAGAGATTGCATTACTTCGGTTTACGGCGTGGGGTACCGATTTGACATTCCTGACTGATAGAGACTTGCTCACGGAGAGGATCAAAAATATCCGCTTCCGGGTTTCAAATTTGTAAGAAACCACACCGGCTATGAACTCCACGGAGTCGGCTTGGTGCGCCGTCCGTTGCCCAATTTGTAACATTGTGTCAACGGGCGCATATTGACTGGCCCATTGGGCCCAAGGCCGCGCAAAATCTGGTTTGTTACAAATTTCAGAAATCGCTATGCAAGCTGCAACACTCCGGCCCAACAAAATTCTGGTGGTTGACGACGACACCCGCATTCGCGACCTGCTCAGACGCTACCTGACGCAAGAGGGGTTTGATGTGCTGCTGGCCGAGGATGGCAAAGCCCTGACCCGCGTGATGATGCGTGAGACGGCGGACCTGATCGTGCTGGACCTGATGATGCCGGGCGAAGACGGTCTATCTATCTGCCGGCGACTCCGGGCGGCGGGTGATGTAACGCCCATCATCATGCTCACCGCCAAGGGCGAGGACATTGACCGCATCGTAGGGCTTGAGGTGGGCGCCGACGACTATTTGGGCAAACCATTCAACCCCCGCGAACTGCTTGCGCGCATACACGCTGTGCTGCGCAGGCGCCCGGCACCGGAGGTCCCCGGCGCGCCCTCAACCGAAAGCGAGGTCGCCCGTTTTGGCTACTTTGTCTTTGATCTGGCTGCCAGGACCTTGCACAAGGGTGACCTGGAGCTGACTCTGACTTCGGGTGAGTTCGCGATGCTCAAGGCCATGGTGCGACACCCCAGGGTGCCCCTGTCCCGCGAAAAGCTGGCGCAACTCTCCCGCGGACGTGAATTTGAACCGTTTGACCGCAGTCTGGATGTGCAGGTGTCTCGGTTGCGCAAACTGATCGAGACGGACCCGTCCCAGCCAAGGCTCATTCAGACCGTATGGGGCGTCGGATATGTCTTTGTGCCAGACGATTTAGTCTGAGACGGAGCACGCTCAATTGGCACAAACCCAAGTCATCGAGTTTTCGGACACAAACTCCCACCCCGAGTTGGCGTCGGAAGATTCCAACCCTGGTGAGATTGACAGTCACCCAGGGCTCAATTTATTTTGGCGTACTTTTTTTCTTATTTCCGCCTTGCTATTGACCAGTATGGCGGCCTGGCAACAAACCTTGAACGCCATTGAGTTCGAAGCGCGCGCGCTGGAGACAGCGGAGGAGTTGGCCTCCCAGGTCAATCTCAGTCGCATGGCGCTGATTTACTCTGATTCCATCACCCGGGTATCACTGCTCAAAGCCATCCGAGACAATGAAGGACTGGAGTTTCTCCCGCGCGAACCCTCCGACCGTTTCAAGCCCTACAGCACAGATGCAATGGGCAAGCGAGTCTCGACCGAGCTGGTCGCCCGGCTGGGCAGCGGGACTGTCGTTGCCAGTAGCGTCAATGACAAGCCAGGCCTTTGGATCGGCTTTCGCATTGCCGACGACGACTACTGGCTCTTGACAAGTGAAGAGCATTTTCGATCTGCAGGAACCGGCATCTGGGGCATCTGGCTGGCTGCCGCCGTCGGCTTGTCACTGCTGGGCGCGGCACTGATTGCAAGGTTGATCAACCGCCCATTGAAGCAACTTTCTTTCGCTGCAAGCCGCGTGCGTGAGGGCGACTTCGACGCCAGCCGACTGGATGAAAACGTCCATACAGGGGAGATTCGCGAGGTCAACATCGGTTTTAACCGCATGGCGCAAAGGCTAGCCAAAGTGGAGCAAGACCGCGCCGTCATGCTGGCAGGCATTTCACACGACCTGCGCACTCCGCTGGCCCGGCTGCGGCTGGAGACCGAGATGAGCGTGGCCGACCTGGACGCCCGCGCCCACATGGCTGCCGACATTGCGCAACTCGACGCCATCATTGGCAAGTTTCTGGACTATGCCCGGCCTGAAAAGGAAAAGCTTTTGCCCGTCGTTCTGGCCGATGTAGTGCAAGCCTGCATCTATTCATATAAAGACCAGGACGACGTCCGCATCAACCTGCAACTGGAAGACAACCTGCTGGTGCTGGCAGATGAGGTGGAGCTCGGGCGCATCGTATCCAACCTACTGGAAAACGCCCGGCGCTATGGAAAATCAACCGACACCGGCATTGCACGCATTCAGATCGCTGCCATTTCCCGCGACAAGTGGGTGCTCATCAAAATTCGGGACCACGGTATTGGTGTGGCAGCCGAACAACTCAACAATCTGACGCAACCGTTTTACCGGGGCGAGGCGGCACGCACCGCCGCCAACGGTGCCGGTCTGGGGCTGGCCATTGTGGACAAAACCGTGCAGCGCATGGGCGGAGGCTTTTCGCTGACGAACGCGAACTCCGGTGGTCTGTCGGCAAACATCAGACTGCCGCGCGTCACCAGCGTCTGATTACAGACTGGCTGCCAGCACAGCACCTTCGCGAATGGCGCGTTTGGCATCGAGCTCACCGGCCAGCGCGGCCCCTCCAATGGTGTGAAAGCGCGGCGCACCGGGTGCAGTTGTGGCACCAGCCGGCGGCATCAGTTCGCACAAGGACTCTTGCCCAGCGCACAACACAACATGATCAACCGCGAGCAAACGGGCCTCACCGTTGACCGTGATGTGCAGTCCGGCATCGTCTATTTTTTGGTAGTCCACGCCCGAGAGCATCTGCACGCCGTTGCGCTGCAGCACAGCACGATGAACCCAACCCGATGTTTTGCCTAGGCCAGCACCCACCCGTGCCGTCTTGCGCTGCAGCAAGTACAGCTGGCGATAGGGTTTGGCGGGCTCCGCTGGAACCAGTCCACCATTGGATTGCGCCTGCAGGTCAACACCCCACTCCCGGCACCAGTCTTCAATGGAGACCGGCAGCGCCACTGCAGGGTCGTGCAGCAAAAACTCACCTACGTCGAAGCCAATGCCACCCGCGCCGATGATGGCCACCCGCGAACCCAGCACCATTTTGCGCTGCAACACGTCCAGATAGGTGACCACGTTGGTGCGCTCCACGCCCGGAATTCGTGGTGTGCGGGGCACGATGCCCGTGGCAACCACGATCTCGTCAAAATTTTGCTCTAGCAGCTGCTCGCGCGTCATGCGCTGTCCGAGTTGCACACGGACCCCGGTTACCTCCAACCGCCTGGCGAAATAGCGCAGCGTTTGGGAAAACTCCTCTTTGCCCGGGACCTGCATCGCCATGTTGAACTGACCGCCCACGCGGTCGCTGCTGTCAAACAAGGTGACATCGTGGCCACACTCGGCGGCTACCGTGGCGGCGGACAAACCGGCAGGGCCAGCGCCCACCACGGCCACCTTTTTCTTGCGCGTTGCGTTGCGGTACACCAGTTCGGTCTCATACCCCGCGCGCGGGTTGACCAGGCAACTGGCACGTTTGTTGGCAAAGGTGTGATCCAGGCAGGCCTGGTTGCAACCAATACAGGTGTTGATCTCATCCACGCGACCTGCTGCCACCTTGTTCACCCATTGTGAATCTGCCAGGAAGGGCCGCGCCATGGACACCATGTCGACGCTACCACTGGCAATCAGGGCTTCCGCATCGTCCGGCATATTGATGCGGTTGCTGGCGATCACGGGCACGGTTACCGCTTGCTTCAACCGCCCCGCCACGCTGGCAAACGCTGCGCGTGGTACCGATGTCACGATGGTGGGCGTGCGTGCCTCATGCCAGCCAATGCCGGTATTGAACAGCGTCACGCCCGCAGTCTCAAGCGCCTGAGCCACCTGCACCACCTCAGGCCAGCTGTTGCCGCCCTCCACCAGGTCCAAAATCGAGTGGCGGTACATAAGAATAAAGCTTGGACCCACCGCTGCACGCACCTGGCTCACGATTTCAACCGCCAAACGCATGCGATTCTCAATACTGCCGCCATACGCGTCGGTGCGCTTGTTGGATCGTATGCACAAAAACTGGTTGAGCAAATACCCTTCGCTGCCCATGATCTCGACACCGTCGTACCCCGCCTGTTGCGCCAACTTGGCACAGCGCACATAAGCCTTGACAGTGGAGCGGATGCCGCTGACCGTCAGCGCCTTTGGCTTGAACATTGAAATGGGCGACTTGATAGCCGACGCAGACACCACGAACGGCTGGTAACCGTAGCGCCCGGAGTGCAGGATCTGCATCAGGATTTTGCCGCCCTCCTCGTGCACCGCCTGTGTGACCTTGCGGTGGTTGCGCACATCAAAGATGGAGTTAAGCGTGCCGCCAAAGGGAAGCAACCAGCCTTGGCGATTGGGGGAGATGCCGCCAGTCACGATCAGGCCCACGCCTCCCTTGGCCCGTTCACGAAAGTAGGCGGCCAACTTGCCATAGTTGTAAAACCGGTCCTCCAGGCCCGTGTGCATGGAGCCCATCATCACGCGGTTGCGCAAGGTGGTAAAACCCAGGTCAAGGGGCTGTAGCAAATGCGGGTGTGCAGTGCGAGATAAAGACATGGCGTTCATACCAGCAACACCACCGCCCGCGCTTCCATGGCGAGACCCTCTCCGACGGGGCCCATTTTCTCAGCGGTCTTCGCCTTCACGTTGACCTGATCAAACGCTACGCCGAGCACCTGGGCGATGCGTAAACGCATGGCGTCAATGTGGGGTGCCAACTTGGGAGCCTGCGCGATCACTGTGCTGTCCACATTGCCAATCTCATAGCCTTTGTCGCGCACGCGGCGTGCTGCTGCAGCCAGCAGCACGGTCGAATCAGCACCTTTGAACTGCTCATCGGTATCCGGAAAGTGGCTGCCAATGTCGCCCAAGGCCGCCGCGCCCAAAAGCGCATCGGTGATGGCATGCAGCAGCGCATCCGCATCCGAATGCCCTAACAGGCCCTTGCTGTGTGGAATATCGACCCCGCCCAAAATGAGCTTTCGCCCCTCTGCCAGAGCGTGGATGTCCCAGCCTTCGCCAATGCGCAGTTTCATGTTGCAGTTTGTCCTTCTAAAGAGCCATTGTGCCCAAGGCCGGTATGGCAGGCGCAATATTCGGGCCACTACCTACCAGACGCAGTGGGTTTCTTGGTTAGGATATCAGCGTCTGCCGATCTATCGGCGCCTAACAAAAAAAAGGGAAAAAATGCCCCGTTGGAAGAAGCAGTTCCTGCAACCCAAAATGCTGGCGCCTGTATTGGTGTTCTGTGCTGGCCTGCTGCTATCAGCAGCCACGGCATATTTTGAGCACAGGTCGATTGAAAAGGATGCCAAGGCAGAGTTCGAGCGCATGTCGGTTCGTGTCGAGGGCGAAGTCACCGGGCGACTCGAAAGTGTTCGATATGCCCTGCGGGGAGCAATCGGACTGTATGCCGCCAGTCGGCACGTGGACCGTAAAACATTTCGGCACTACGTGATGTCGCGGG
Source organism: Rhodoferax sp. (assembly GCA_021737865.1). Taxonomy (GTDB): domain Bacteria; phylum Pseudomonadota; class Gammaproteobacteria; order Burkholderiales; family Burkholderiaceae_C; genus Allorhodoferax. The sequence goes on along the minus strand of JAIPDC010000047.1, from coordinate 13,359 downwards.
ACATGGACAAGGAGTTTCCTGGCGTGCGTGGTTTTGGTTTCATTCAACGTGTGGCACGTGCTGATCTGGCCGCCTTTGTAGCTGACGAACGTGCCGATGCTGCACCGCAATTTGCGGTCCGACAACTGGCAGACAAAAATCACCACGAACTTTTTGTCATCAAGTTAATTGAACCCGCTGCCAACAACAAAGGCGCACAGGGACTTGACGTCGGTTCGGAGGCATTGCGTCGCTCCGGCATACAACAGGCCATCAACACCGGTGCAGCCACCGTCACCGGGGCCATTACTCTGGTCCAGGACAACAAAAAAATGCCCGGCGTCCTGCTTTTCCAACCGGTATACCAACCCGAAGCCTCGCTGAACACCCCGGCAGAGCGCAGCAACGCACTGGTGGGTGTGCTGTACGCACCGATTGTGATGGCCGAAATTCTTCATGGCATACCCGATGTGCAGTCCGGCATGCTCGATTTCGAAATTGTTGACGCCCCTATCAATGGCAGCGGCGGGGCTCTGATGTTTGATGCGGACGGCCACATCAACGGCACTGCGCCCGGCGCAGACCCGGCCGCAGGGCGGCGTTTTTCCTTGCGCAAGCCCCTGCAACTGCCGGGGCGCAGCGTGACGCTGAGCATGAACAGCACACCTGCCTTTGATGCATCCATCAAAAACTCCTTGTCATGGATGCTGTTCGGCGGGGGGGCATTGATCAGCAGCCTGCTGGCAACCATGGTGTACCAACAGGCAAACGGCCGGCGCCGCGCAGAAGACCTCGCTCGCGGAATGACCCAGGACTTGCAAACTGCCCTGCGGGACAACGAAGCCCTGCTGTCGACGCTCAATTTGCATGCCATCGTGTCCATTGCCGACCGAAGTGGTCTGATTACTGAAGTCAATGACGCGTTTTGTTTGATCAGCGGTTACAGCCGCGCGGAGCTTGTGGGGCAAAACCATCGCCTCGTCAACTCCGGGTTGCAGTCGGCGGAGTTCTGGACCGAGATGTGGAAGGTCATTTCCTGCGGTATGCCTTGGCGCGGGCAAGTCTGCAACAGGGCTAAAGACGGTCACTATTACTGGGTGGACACCCTCATTGCGCCCTTCATTGGCAGCGATGGAAGGATTGAAAAATACATATCGATACGCATCGACATCACCCACAGCAGACAGGCGCAGGACGATGCGATGAAAAACTCTGCACTGCTGATTGGCTCTATAGAAGCCATTGACGAAGCCTTTGTGCTTTACGACCCACAAGACCGCTTGGTGATCTGCAACGACAAGTACCGCAGCACCTATGCGGAAGTGGCCCACCTGATGGTACGTGGAGCGCGCTTTGAAGACATTATTCGTCAAGGGGCCGAGCAAGGGCAGTATGTTGCTGCTATCGGGCGCGTGGATGAATGGGTCGCTGAGCGGGTGGCTGCACACCAGCGTGGCGACACGTCGCTGGTACAAAAACTTGCGAATGGTCGCACCTTGCGCATCATCGAGCGCAGACTGGCCGATGGGCACATTGTTGGCTTCCGGATTGACATCACAGAACTCGTGGAAGCAACCGAGGCCGCCCAGACCGCGTCGGTTTCCAAGAGCCAGTTCCTGGCTAATATGAGCCACGAAATCCGAACCCCCATGAATGCCATTCTGGGCATGCTTACGCTCCTGCGAAAAACCGAGCTGACTACCCGTCAGGCCGACTACGCCACCAAGAGTGAGGGTGCGGCGCGTGCCTTGTTGGGCCTACTCAACGAAATATTGGATTTTTCAAAAATTGAAGCTGGAAAGATGACGCTGGACCCACACCCATTTGCCCTGGACCAAATGCTGCGTGACCTGTCAGTGATTCTGTCGACAACGGTGGGCCAGAAGCCGGTCGAAGTACTGTTTGACATCGATCCTTCGATGCCGAGGCAACTACTGGGCGACGCCATGCGACTGCAACAGGTATTACTCAACCTCGGCAGCAACGCAATCAAGTTCACAGAACGCGGCGAAGTGGTGCTCTCCATCCAGGTTCAGCAACGCACCGACATCGCAGTCACTGTGCTGTTCAGCATGCAAGACAGTGGCATTGGCATTGCCCCGGAGAACCTGACCCGCATCTTCAGCGGTTTTACCCAGGCAGAGGCTTCCACCACGCGCCGATTTGGCGGCACGGGGTTGGGCGTGGTCATCAGTCAACGTTTTGTATCACTGATGGGCGGCGAGCTTGAAGTACAAAGCGAACCCGGCAAAGGAAGCCGCTTCTACTTCAGTATCACCCTGCCCTTGGCTGCCGAGAGCGACGAACAGGACCGCAAGCGTATGCGCGACAGGGCTAGCTGCGCTTCGTGGCGCACCCTGGTCATTGATGACAACCCCACTGCACGCGAAGTGCTGGAGCATATGTGCCAGTCGTTGGGCTGGCAGGTAGACCTGGCCGAAAGCGGTGAGCAAGCGCTGCAGATACTCAAACAGCGCATGACCCAGGGCATCCACTACAAGGCTGTCTTTGTGGACTGGAATATGCCGGGCATGGACGGATGGCAGGCCAGCCTGGGCATCCGCGAACTGCAGGCGAACAGCGCGCGCACAGAAGGCGTGCAAGCGGCCCCGGTAGTTGTTATGGTCACAGCGCATGGGCGCGAGATGCTGTCCCAGCGCAGCCAGACAGAACAGTTGTTGCTGGACGGCTTTCTGGTCAAACCCATCACCGCCTCCATGCTATTTGATTCGGTGATCGATGCCCGACAAGCAAGCGACCAGTCCCACCCATCGCAAGCATCAACAAAAGCGGCACAGCGCAGACTGGAAGGCATGCGCCTTTTGGTCGTCGAAGACAACCTGAACAACCAACAAGTAGCCCGCGAACTACTTGAAGACGAGGGCGCACTTATTCAAATTGCCAACCATGGTCAAGAGGCGGTAGAGGCCATTGCCGCCGCCGACCCGGCATTTGATGTGGTGCTGATGGACTTGCAGATGCCGGTGATGGACGGTTTTGCGGCCACCAAGGTCATTCGCGGCGATTTGGGACTGCGCGATCTGCCCATTGTGGCCATGACAGCCAACGCCATGGTCTCGGACCGCGAGGCCTGCCTGGGAGTGGGAATGAACGACCACGTGGGTAAGCCGTTTGACATCAATGACCTGGTGCGCGTGCTGCGACGCAACGCGCGATGGGGCGATGCGCCGCCTGCTCCCCCGACTACCGAGCTGACGCTGACCCAGGACCTGATGCAAGCAGCAACTGCAGCCGGGGTGGACCTGAATGCCGCCCTTCATCGACTTGGCGGCAAACAGGATGTGTACCGGCGCATGCTTTCCACCTTTTTGACTGATCTGAAGGTCATGCCAGGTCAGTTGCTGGGTTTTGCACAGGGCATGGCACACGGAGATTCGCCTGACATTGCCAAACGTTCGCTGCACACGCTCAAAGGCTTGGCGGCAACACTGGGTGCCATGGCGCTATCAACCGAAGCGGCAAGTGCCGAACGGGTCATGGCGACAAATCCGACTGCCGAACTGGCGCTGGCCACCGCACAACAAGCTGGAAGCGCCATTGCCAACGCATTGCCCGGCCTGCAGTCACTGCTGGATTTTTTGCAGAAGGATCACCAGGAAGCAGGGGACGGTCCGGGTGCAGGCGCAAATCCGGAATTGGACAGACCCAGGCTACTGGCTGCCCTGCAGGCTATGGAGCGCTTACTGGAGGCCTCAGACATGGAGTCCATGAACGCGATGGCCGAGCTGCAACAGGAATTCGGCCTCGCGCTAGGCGACGAGGTTGCCGCGTTGGAGGCAGCTATGGCGGATCTGGATTTTGACGGTGCGTTACCACTGTGCAAAGCGCTGGTTCAGAAGTATTGCGGCTGAAGGCCCGCCGCATATTCAATGACCCAGGCTCGTGTCGGCGTCGGTCAGTGCACTGCGGTAGGCACCGCAACCAATGAGCAAGTTGTCATTAATCGGCAGTACATAAGACGACTTACCCTTTACCGTGCCCGACACCAGGTTGATGATGTTGTACTCGACCCAACCGCCGCCCTGCTCGCATCGATGCCATGCGTCGTCGAGCAACTGTTGCGCATCCACACCCGCCGCATCAAAGAGGCTGGTTCCGACCCGCCCCTTATCGGAGCTGAACACATGGTATTTTCCCTGGCGGTCGAACACGAACACATACAGATCACGGTCCACAAAACCACTGTCGGCCGCGTGCATGACGTCCTTGGCCTGCTCATATCCCAGGCTCTGAATCAATGCATCGGCCTTTTCTGTCATCGCCAATGCCTCATCGGCCGTACCCTGGCGCAACTTGATATAGGTTACAGCCTGCTCCAACTGCCGAGACCGCTGCATCAACCGCGCAGAGCGGTGCGATGTACGGTCTACCAGGCCCGAATTTTCGACCGTGACCTTGTCCAAATCCCCCACTGTCTGCACCACTTCGGCTAACGCAATGCTCTGCTTGGCGCTGCCTTCGGCCATATGCTCAACGTTTTGGGCAATCTCGGAAATGCCTGTCACCAGGCTGCCCATCAACTGACTCACCGCCTGAATTTCCTGCACCGTGGAGCCCACGCGGGTTGCGGAATCGGCAATCAGGGCGCGCACCTCGGCTGCAGCGGTCTGGCTGCGCCGGGCCAGAGCTCGCACCTCGGCGGCCACAACCGCAAAGCCCTTGCCCTGTTCACCCGCTCGCGCCGCTTCCACTGCAGCGTTCAGCGCCAGCAAATTCGTTTGAAATGCAATGCCATCAATGGTGCCGATGATCTCGCGCATGCGCTCTGAAGTGGTCTGCAGACCTGACATGGCTCCTACTGTCTTGCCCATCAACTCGCTCGCGCTATCAGCTTCGGTACGCAAGCTACGAGTCATCAGACTGACTTCTTGCGCGGCCTCCGAATTACGCGCCACGGTGTCGCTAACCTGACCCACGTTGGAGGTGGCCTCTTCCAGGCTTACTGCCTGCGACTGCGTGCGTTGTGACAGCGAGTGGCCATCTTCCACCAGTTGTCCACCCACGTGCGTCACCATGCTGGAGGCACTGCGCACATCCGCCACCAGGGAAGACAGCACGTCCAGCATGGCCTCAAACTCGCGGCTAATCTCGGCCAGTTCATCTTTGCCCGGCACCAGTACGCGCGTTGCCAGGTTACCCTTGGTACCTTCCTGCATGGCACGATGCAACAGTGCCATGCTATGCACAGTGGCGACCGAGAACCCTGCCAATAAATACAACATCAGCAAGGTCCCGACGATTGCCAAGCCGCCCAGCGCCAAGGCCTGGGTCAGGGCTGCTTTCTGGCGCACTTCGAGCCGACTCACCAAACCTGCGGAAACCGATACCCTGAACTTGCGAGCCGCATCCACCGCGACGCCTCCCTGTTCAAACAACACCGCGGCTGCGGCGGGCGACAATTGCTGCCCGGCAGTGCCTTGCACGGCCTTCATGAATGCCTGTGTCGACGCTACGGCAGCAGAACCGTCTGCAGACAAGTCCCCGGTCTTGGTGCGTTGAAAGGCATCAATGTGCTGCACTACCCGTTCGGTCCAGTGGTCCAGCAGGTCCGCCAAACCGAAAATGCTGGTCATGACTGTTGGCGCATCCTCAGGTTTTTGCAGGACACGGCCCATCATCAACCGCATTTGACTGACCACCTCAAGCCAGCCAATGACATGCTCGGTCAAAATGCCCTGCATGTAATAGGTGCCATCCACCGGATCGAGCAGCAGGCCCGAATTTTCGCCTGCGCGGTATGCCAGCTTGCGTAAATCGCTTACCACTTTGGAGTAGGCTGCCATGGTCACCGCGGACCCATCTGCACCTCGGGAGACGCTTAGAACGTCTGATCGCACCGACCCCCACAAACTGGCCAGGGCCAAGCCGGACTCGTCCTTCAAAAAGACATCCAGGGCCGACACTGAATCGGAGAGTTTCTGCGCAGTTTGGGTGCGCAGGTTATTGGCGGTCTGGTCGGCAGGCATAACCAAAAGCAGGCGACTTCGCTGCACCTCGGTCACGACATCAGTGATCAAACCCACCGCCAAGGCACCGCGCACCTCGGATTGCGCCGTGAGGTAGTTGTCCGTCAAGGTCGCCAGCTGAGCGTAGGTTACAACAACCAGCGGCACCACCAGCAAGGCCGCCATGACGTAGAGCTTGGTCGACATGCGAAAACGCTGCATCAGTGCGACGCCCGGCGCCAACCAAGCGCCAATCTTCTTGGGGGTGGATTCAGTGCTCATAAGACAAAGATAATAAACAGATTATGCGAACGCTGTGGCGCATATCAAGCTCGAACTATTCGATTCAATTCGGCCTGCAGCCGGTCCGGTTCCATCGGCTTGGCCACAAAACCATCGGCCCCGGCACGCTTGAACCGGGCCGCATCACCTGGCTCGTTGTGCGCCGTCGCCATGATGATGGGCTGATGTCCGCCCTGACTTTGCTCCTGGCTGCGAATGGCTACCAGCGCCTCCAGACCATCCATGACAGGCATCATGACGTCCATGAGCACCACATCAAACTTGAGCTTGGCCAGGCACTTAAGCGCCTTCGCGCCGTCCCCCACCACCACCCCGGTGTGACCCAGTTCGTGCAACATCGCCACGGCCAGTCGTTGGTTGATGATATTGTCCTCGGCCACCAACACTTTTAGGGGGCGAGTCGCGCGATTGGCAGGGGAATTCATGTCAAGGGTCTCGCGGGTCACTAAATGGGATGGATGAGTTTCCCATACTTTGCCGGGTATCCGCTTTTAGTCACTGCCAGCAGCACCCGCCCTCGCCATCAATACCGCCTGCGCCAGCGCAAAGTCCTGCGGGTAGGTCACTTTAAAGTTTTGGGCGCTGCCCTCCACCAGCAACGGCGACTTGCCAACAAACTCCAGTGCACTGGCTTCATCCGTCACCGCAGCGCCTGCGGCCATCAGGGCCTGCTGCAATTCGACAATGCGAAACATTTGGGGGGTTTGGGCCAACCATTTGTCGCCCCGCTCCACTGTTTGCACAGCCCGCCCCGCCACCTCGCGCTTAAGGGTGTCTGGCAATTTAAGTGCCAGCAAGCCTCCTACCGGGTCTAACGCACAGGCATCAATCAGGGTGTTGATCTGCTGGGGGGTGATCAAACAGCGGGCAGCATCGTGTACCAGCACCCAGTCGCCCGGCGCAGCTCCTTGTTGCAACAGCGCATTTAACCCGTTCAATACGCTTGCAGCCCTCGTGGTTCCTCCACAAGCAGCTATCATTATGCTAGCGTTTTTCGCATCAAAAAAGTCATCATCCGCAGACACGACCACCAGCACCCCGTTGAGACGCTGCACGGCGGCAAAGGCGGCCAGCGTGTGCAACACCATCGGCTGGCCACAGAGCAACTGGTATTGCTTGGGGCCGTTGGCCCCGGCACGCGACCCCGTGCCGGCACAGGGAATCAGTGCCCACAGGCGGGCAGGCGCACCGTCAGCGAACACATCAGAAGGGGGGGAAAGTGAGGGTGCAGCGTTCATGGTATGTGCCCCATTCTAAAATCGACTCCACCGACTCAATATTCCCCCCATTTCCTCGACTGCCCCCGCCTCCATGGCACCAGCCGCAGCATTCAAACCATTCATGGATTTACCCAAACTAACCGTAGGCAAACGATTCACTTTGCCCCGCCCTGTCGGATCAGCCGATGCCATGTTGCTGGCGCGACTTGGCGCGCGTGAAAAGGCTGCTGGCAGGCCCATGACCGTGGTTACGGCAGACGCCAACGATGCCCAGCGACTGATGGACGAGATTGCATTTTTCGCCCCCGACCTGCGCTGTGCCCTGTTCCCTGACTGGGAAACCCTGCCCTACGACACCTTTTCGCCGCACCAGGACCTGATCAGTGAACGCCTGGCGACGTTGTGGCGCATCCGTCAGCGCAACAAGGAGACTGGCGCAGATGTAGTCATCGTGCCGGCCACGACTGCGCTGTACCGCTTGGCCCCACCAAGCTTTCTGGCCGGCTACACCTTTGAATTCAGGGTCAAACAAAAGCTCGACGAAGCCAAACTCAAGTCGCAACTCACGCTGGCGGGCTACAGCCATGTGACACAGGTGGTAAGCCCAGGCGAATACGCGGTGCGCGGTGGCCTGATCGACCTGTTCCCCATGGGCTCCCTGGTGCCGTTTCGGGTCGACCTTTTTGATGACGAGATCGACAGCATCCGCACCTTCGACCCCGATAGCCAGCGCAGCCTGTATCCGGTGCCCGAAGTGCGACTGCTGCCCGGGCGTGAGTTTCCGATGGATGAGGCCGCCCGCGCCAAGTTTCGCAGTCGCTGGCGCGAGCTGCTGGAAGGGGATCCGACCAAAAGCCGCATTTACAAGGATATTGGTGCCGGTATTGCCACGGCTGGTATCGAATACTACCTACCGCTGTTTTTTGAGGAGACCGCCACCGTCTTTGACTACCTGGGGCCGGATGCAACAGTGGTTTTGCACGGGGATCTGGAGAGCGCATTTCAACGCTTCTGGCAAGACACCAGGGACCGCTACCGTCTGGTCCAGGGCGACCCCGAGCGCCCCGCCCTGCCGCCTGAATCGCTGTTTTTGGGTATCGAGCAGTTCTATGGCAGGGCCAACTCCTACGCCCAACTTGCTATCAAATCAGGAGCTACTCACGCAACATCGACGAGGACTGAAGGCCAATCTGACTCAGAAACACCCAACTCACCTTATGTCGAGCTGGATAACCTGCCACCCGTGGCTGCCGAGCGCGGCAGCGAAGATCCGCTGGCCCGCCTGAAGCTGCACGCCCGCAACACCCAGCATCGCATCCTGGTGCTCGCAGAGAGCGATGGCCGCCGCGAAAGTCTGTTGGATTTTTTGCGTGCCAGCGGTGTCAACCCACCCGTTTTTGATTCGCTGCTGGATTTCCAGACCAGCAACGAGAAGTTCGGCATTGCCACGGCGGCACTGAGCATCGGCTTTAGCTGGCTTGAATGCGGCATCGACCTGGTCACGGAAACCGAACTCTTTTCCAGTGCGCCGACCACCCGCCGTCGCAAGAAGCAGGAACAGGTCAGCGACGTTGAAGCGCTCATCAAGGACCTGAGCGAGTTGAACGTCGGTGACCCGGTGGTGCATAGCCAGCACGGTATTGGCCGTTACCGCGGGCTGGTCAACCTGGACCTTGGCAACAAGCTGCCCAACGGGGAGCCCGAGATGCAGGAATTCCTGCACCTGGAATATGCCGACAAGGCCACGCTCTACGTGCCGGTCAGTCAGCTGCAACTGATCAGCCGCTACACCGGGGTGAGCGCCGACGAAGCCCCCCTGCACAAACTGGGCAGCGGCCAATGGGAAAAGGCCAAACGCCGTGCAGCCGAACAAGTGCGCGACTCGGCCGCCGAGCTGCTCAACATCTACGCCCGCCGCGCCGCACGTGAGGGCCATGCCTTCCGCTACTCGGCCAACGACTACGAAACCTTTGCCAACGACTTCGGCTTTGAGGAAACCGCCGACCAGAAGGCGGCCATTCACTGCGTCATCCAGGATATGGTCAGCCCGCGCCCCATGGACAGGCTGGTCTGTGGCGACGTGGGTTTTGGCAAGACCGAGGTGGCCCTGCGTGCGGCATTCATCGCGGTAACCGGGGGCAAGCAGGTTGCCATTCTGGCGCCCACAACACTGCTGGCCGAACAGCATTTCCAGACGCTCAACGACCGTTTCGCGAAGTGGCCCGTCAAGATTGCCGAGATGAGCCGCTTTCGCTCCACCAAGGAGATCAACCTGGCTCTGAAGGGTGTGGCCGATGGCACGGTGGACATCGTGGTCGGCACGCACAAGCTCTTGAGCCAGGACACGCACTTCAAAAACCTGGGCCTCCTGATCATCGATGAGGAGCATCGTTTTGGCGTGCGTCACAAGGAGCAGATGAAGGCCTTGCGTGCCGAGGTAGATGTGCTGACGCTGACCGCCACGCCCATCCCGCGCACCATGGGCATGGCGCTGGAGGGCCTGCGTGACCTGAGCGTGATTGCCACCGCGCCACAGCGCCGCCTGGCGATCAAGACCTTTGTGCGTACCGAAGGTAATGGCGTGATCCGCGAAGCCGTGCTGCGCGAACTCAAGCGCGGAGGCCAGATCTACTTCTTGCACAACGAAGTGGAAACGATCGAAAACCGCCGCGCCAAGCTGGAAGAGTTACTGCCCGAGGCCCGCATTGCGGTGGCCCATGGCCAGATGCCCGAACGCGAACTCGAGCGCGTGATGCGCGACTTCATCGCCCAGCGCTACAACCTGCTGCTGTGCTCCACAATTATCGAGACCGGCATCGACGTGCCCACGGCCAATACCATCGTCATGAGCCGCGCCGACAAGTTCGGCCTGGCGCAGTTGCACCAGTTGCGCGGGCGCGTGGGTCGCAGCCACCACCAGGCCTATGCCTATTTAATGGTGCCGGACCTGGAAGGCCTGACCAAGCAGGCCACCCAACGCTTGGACGCTATTCAGGCCATGGAAGAACTGGGCAGTGGCTTCTACCTGGCCATGCACGACCTGGAGATTCGCGGTGCCGGTGAGGTGTTGGGCGAAAACCAGAGCGGCAACATGCTGGAGGTGGGTTTTCAACTCTACAACGAAATGCTGACTGAAGCGGTGCGCTGCCTGAAAGCCGGCATTGAGCCCGACCTCCTTGCACCGCTGAACGTCACCACCGACATCAACCTGCACGCCCCTGCCCTGTTGCCCGACGACTACTGTGGCGACGTGCATTTGCGGCTCTCGTTCTACAAAAAACTGGCCACCGCCAAGACAACCGACCAGGTGGACACGTTGCTGGAAGAAATCGTGGACCGCTTTGGCAAGCTGCCCAACCAGGCACAGACCCTCATCGATGTGCACCGCCTGCGCGTGCTGGCCAAACCCTACGGCGTGGTCAAGGTCGATGCGGCACCGGGCGTGATCACCATCACTTTCCAGAAGAACCCGCCGATCGATTCGATGAAAATCATCCAGCTGATTCAGAAGAATAAGCACATCAAGCTGGCCGGCAACGAGAAACTACGCATTGAGCGGGAACTGCCAGAGGTCAAAGACCGGGCGCAGATGGTGCGGGATATTTTAAAATCGCTGGGGCAACCCGTTCTGAGCACCGCAGCCACACCTCACTCGTAAAAACAGCCAATAGCCCCCGTAATATAAGCGCATACAGCTACTATTTTTATAGCAAATCACCGCCATGCAAATCACTGAACTGTCCCCCGGTCTCGTCCTGCGCAACTGCAAACCAGGCCAAAAACTGTCCGACTACAAGCTCATTGCGTTTGACATGGACTCCACTCTCATCAACATCGAGTGCGTGGATGAGATTGCCGACGCCGCCGGGCGCAAGGCCGAAGTCGCCGCCATCACCGAGGCAGCCATGCGCGGCGAAATCTCGGACTACAAGGAAAGCTTGCGTCAACGTGTAAAACTGCTCAAGGGTGTGTCCGTGTCCCATCTGGAGCAGGTTTACGCCCATCGCCTGCAACTCAACCCTGGCGCGGCCGAGTTGGTGGTGGCCTGCAAAAAAGCCGGCCTCAAGGTGCTGCTGGTATCCGGCGGCTTTACTTTCTTCACCGACCGCATTCGGGATCGACTGGGAATCGACTTTGCACGCTCCAATGTGCTGGAGACTGAGGGTGACCGCGATGGCCGCGCACTGACTGGCCGCATGGTGGATCAACCGTGGGGCGATATTTGCGATGGAGCAGAAAAACGCCGAACGCTGCTCGAGGTGTCGACCCTGCTCGGCCTGCAGCCTTCGCAGTGCATCGCCATGGGCGATGGTGCCAACGACCTGCCTATGATGGGCGTAGCCGGCCTGTCGGTGGCCTACCACGCCAAACCCAAGGTGCGCGAGCAGGCCATGGTGTCGATTGAATCCGGGGGGTTGGACCGGTTACTCGAAGTTTTCCAATCGACATAGGGGTGTCGGGGTGGCGCTCACTCTGCAGCCAACTGCCGCAGTGCCTGCTCAAACGCCTCCGGTGGCTGTCCGCCAGAGATCAGGTGACGGTCATTGATGATGACGGCCGGCACGGAATGAATGCCTTGCTGCTGGTAATACTGTTCCTGCGCCCGCACTTCAGCGGCAAACGTGTCGCTCTCCAAAATAGCGTTGGCGCGCGCAGTGTTTAGTCCAACTTCGGTTGCCAGGCGCAGGAGCACGTCGTGGTTACTAGGATCTTCGCCGTCAGTGAAGTAGGCCTTCAGTAGCGCCTTCTTCAATGCCAATTGGCACCCCTCCAGGTGCGCCCAGTGCAACAGACGATGGGCGTCAAATGTGTTGTAGATGCGTGAGCGCTTTTCGAGGTTGAATACAAACCCCAGATCGGCCCCGCGTGAGCGGATCGTCTCGCGAATGGCCGCTGCCTGCGCGGGGGTGGAGCCGTACTTTCGGGTCAGGTGCTCGGTTGTGTCCTCACCTTCTGGCACCATTTGCGGATTGAGCTCAAACGGTTGGAAGGTAATTGCCGCATTGACCGCCGGGCCGACGCGGTCGAGCGCCACTTGCAGGGATGCCAGCCCGACGGCGCACCAGGGGCAGGACACGTCGGATACGAAATCAATCTTCAAAGTGGTGGCCATCATCTATCCTTTGTATCAATGCCCGTCAATCGGTGCGGATTTCTGATCTTCATCAAAGCACGAATGGAATCAACCACCACGTGCGCTTCTTGTACGCAGCCCAATCCGGGTAACGAGCCATGCTGGCTTCCTTGAGAACCATGTTGACTGTAAAGACGCCCAACCAGACCCATGCCAGCACAACGACCGGCAGCCAATGCCATACCAGCAGCGCCAAACTGCCATAAATCATCATTTCACCCAGGTAGTTGGGGTGGCGGACATAGCGGTGCACGCCATCGGTAATCAACCCCCGCTTCACACGCAGCGTGAAATATTTCTGCGCATCAGCAGCAATCATCAACACACAACCCAGCAGGCACAGCATGGTGCACAAGGCAAACCAGGCGTAATCGGGCAGCGGATAAACCGGGCGTGATGCGCCTGAAATCAGCAACCACCCAAACACCCAGTACCAGCCCAGCACAAACAAGAAACTGTTCACGCCCCCCAGAATCGTCACCTTCCTTTGCCAGTTTGGGTCCGGAAAAGCCATATCCTTCAAAATCCAGACCAGGCCATAACTACCATGCAATGCCAGATAAACCCAGGCAGCCGGTGTGTTGTTCTGATAAAGCCCCATCAATATGGCCACGAAAAAAAATGTCCCTGCCTTCTGAAAGTTGATCACCCAGGCAGCCTTCCAGGGACGGGGGCCACCCAAACAGTCCTGCGACAAATAATTGGTCAGCTTGCGCATGCCAAGAGCCCAATCAGGTCCGACGCAGACATCCATCGC
>JAIPDC010000046.1 GCA_021737865.1 Rhodoferax sp. | reverse complement strand
ACCCCATTCCGCTATAGACTTTGCGCAAGGCTCCGGGTACCGCCCTGCGCCTGAGACAAACCCATCCTCTGCGGAGAAATAATGAACGTCCTACTGAAATTTTCGAGGGCTGTCGACTGGCTCAACAGCCAAATCGGCAAGTACGTAATCTGGCTCATATTGGCCTCAACCGTCATCAGCGCGGTCAATGCGATCATTCGCAAGGTGTTCAGCATCGGCTCCAATGCCTATCTGGAAGTTCAGTGGTACTTGTTCGCCGGCACGTTCCTGCTCACCACGGCTTACACCCTGCTGCAGGGCGAGCACGTCAAGATCGATGTGGTCTACACCCACTTCTCCAAGCGCAAGCAAATGTGGATTGACGTGTTCGGGTTTGCCTTCTTTCTAACGCCTTTTTGCCTGGCGATCCTCTGGTACGGAGTACCTTTTTTCATCAAGGGTTACCAGACGGGTGAAATCTCTTCCAACGCAGGTGGCTTGGTTCGCTGGCCGGTCTATGCATTGATTCCCATCGGTTTTTCTCTGCTGCTACTCCAGGGTTGGTCCGAGTTGATCAAGCGTCTGGCCTTTTTGCAGGGCCTGATCGAAGACCCGACCCACAAGAAGGTGGACAAGACGCCAGAAGAAGAATTGGCCGAAGCGATCCAAAAGCTCGCTGAAGAAAAAGCAGCCAAAGCCGCCGCGGCTTGACCCAGGAGACACACATGGAATTTCTCATCAATAACCTTGCCCCCATCATGTTTGGGGGGCTCATCGTCTTCCTGCTGATGGGCTTCCCGGTCGCCTTCAGCTTGGGGGCCTGCGGTTTGTTCTTCGGATTCGTCGGTATTGAGCTGGGCGTCCTGCCTGAAGCACTGCTACAGGCCTTGCCGCTGCGGCTATTCGGCATCATGCAAAACGACACGCTACTGGCGATTCCGTTCTTCACGCTCATGGGCTTGATACTCGAGCGAAGTGGCATGGCCGAGGATTTGCTCGACACCATCGGCCAGCTATTCGGCCCCCTGCGCGGTGGCTTGGGCATTGCGGTGATTTTGGTCGGTGCACTGCTGGCGGCAACCACGGGTGTGGTGGCGGCTTCGGTCATTTCCATGGGATTGATTTCACTGCCCATCATGCTGCGCTATGGCTATGACCGCAGGGTTGCCTCGGGCGTGATTGCAGCTTCGGGAACTCTGGCGCAGATTATTCCGCCCTCCTTGGTGCTGATTATTCTGGCTGACCAACTGGGCCGCAGTGTGGGTGAGATGTACAAAGGTGCCTTCATCCCCGGCTTTGCGCTGACTGGCCTGTATCTTGGCTACATCCTGTTGCTGACCTTCATTCGTCCCACTTGGGTTCCAGCCTTGCCCCCTGAGGCGCGCACCATCCGGGAAGACAACGGCAGCAGCGGCTTACGCTCGCTGGGCATCCTGACGTTGCTGACCGTCGTTATTACGGTGACCTTTGGCCAGAATTACGCCAAGTTTTTGAGCTGGGCCAAGGGTGAGCCAGTGCTGACAGTGGCCACCGATGAAACCATCGTTGTCTCCCTGTGCGCCGGCGTTACTCTGGCGTTTGTGATCGCTATGGTCAACAAGGTAACCCGCATGGGCCTGCTCTCCCGCATGGCCGAGCGCGTGACCTTTGTGCTGATCCCGCCGCTGCTGTTGATCTTTTTGGTCTTGGGCACGATCTTTCTGGGTGTTGCGACACCCACCGAAGGCGGTGCCATGGGTGCCATGGGTGCGATCATCATGGCCTTGAGCCGCGGACGTCTGAACATGGCCTTGCTCAAGCAGGCCTTGACTTCCACCTCCAAGCTGTCCAGCTTCGTGGTGTTCATCCTGGTCGGCTCCACCGTCTTCAGCCTGGTCTTCCAGGGTGTGGATGGCGGCAAATGGGTCGAGCACCTGCTGGGTTCCGTGCCGGGAGGACAGACCGGTTTTCTGATTGTGGTCAACCTGCTGATTTTCTTCCTCGCATTCTTTCTGGACTTCTTTGAGCTCGCTTTCATCGTCGTGCCTCTGTTAGCCCCAGTGGCAGAGAAGATGGGCATTGACCTGATCTGGTTCGGCGTGCTGCTGGGCGTGAACATGCAGACCTCGTTCATGCACCCGCCGTTCGGATTTGCCCTGTTCTTCCTGCGCAGCGTGGCCCCAAGCCGCGAATACACTGACAAGCTGACCAAGAAGCTGATTGCGCCGGTCACCACCATGCAGATTTACTGGGGCGCAGTGCCTTACGTCTGTATCCAGGTCATCATGGTCGGTTTGATCATTGCGTTCCCCGGCATTGTTTCAAGCGGTCTGGACAAAAAAGAAATTATTGATCTGGACAAAGTGGTGCTGGAGGTGCAAGCTGACGCACCGGCAGACACGGCATCGGTACCCACCGACGGATCGGCACCTGCAGTTGACGACAACGACCCCATGAAGGCCATGTTGGACGACGCGGCAAAGGACGACGCCAAGAAAAAACCCTAGCGCGAACCCGCGCCCCCCAAAAAAGGGCTCTAGGGCCCTTTTTTTCCAGCTGACGCCTGCCAAATAAATAAATAAGGAAGACAAGCATGCTTACCGCCATCATTCTGGTTTTTGTACTGGCCTACGTGGCCATTGCGCTGGAGCATCCGCTCAAGATCAACAAGTCTGCCAGTGCGCTGCTGGGCGCGGGCCTGCTGTGGACCATCTATGCCATGGCCGCCGAAGACAACAATATGGTGGGCTCGCACCTGAATGAGTCTCTGCAGGGCATGGCGCAGATTGTGTTCTTTTTGATGGGGGCCATGACCATTGTGGAGGTGGTAGATGCACACAATGGCTTTGAGGTGATCACCTCACGCATCAAGACCACCAAACTCTCGGACTTGATGTGGATGGTGGGTATCGTCACATTTTTTCTCAGCGCGATTCTGGACAACTTGACCACCACCATCGTGATGGTGTCGCTGATGAAAAAACTGCTGGGCAACCGCGAAGACCGGCTTTTCTTCGCCGGCATCATCGTCATTGCCGCCAACGCCGGCGGCGCGTGGACACCCATTGGCGACGTGACCACCACCATGCTCTGGATCGGCGGGCAGATCACCGCCATTGAAATCATGAAGGGCCTGCTGATACCCTCGCTGATCAATTTACTGGTGCCCTTGGCCGTGACCAGCCGCATTTTGGCTGGCCGCGTAGTCGAGCCACCCAAGAAGCGCGAAGACGAAGAAGTGTTTCACACCAGCCCGTTTGAGAGCAATTTGATGTTCTTCCTGGGCCTGGGCATTCTGGTTATGGTCCCCATTTTCAAGACCGTCACTCACTTGCCGCCGTTCATGGGTGTCATGTTCGGTTTGGGTCTGTTATGGGCCGTGGGTGACATCGTCCACCGCCAGGAGGCCGACCTGCGCAAGCAGCGCCTGACGCTGGCCCGTGCCCTGACGCGTATTGACATGAGCGCGGTGGTTTTCTTCATTGGAATTTTGCTGGCGGTAGCCGTTCTGGAGCACACGCATATCCTGTCCTCGGTTGCCACTTGGCTGGACAAGACAGTCGGCCGCCAGGACGTAATCGTGATGATCATTGGCCTGGTCAGCGCGGTGGTGGACAACGTGCCGCTGGTGGCTGCCAGCATGGGTATGTATAGCCTCACCATGTACCCGCCCGACAGCTTCCTGTGGGAGTTCATGGCCTACTGCGCCGGCACCGGCGGCTCCATCCTGATCATCGGCTCGGCCGCCGGCGTAGCGGCCATGGGGCTGGAGAAAATCGACTTCATCTGGTACGTGCGCAAGATCAGCGGCTTGGCCCTGCTGGGGTACTTTGCGGGAGCGATTTTTTACATTGCGCAGAGCCAATTGCTGCATTGAATGGGATTACATTCGCATTCCAGTGCAATTCTCGCTCAGAGCTCAGAGGCATCCTTCACGTCCCTGGTTTTGTAAATGACTCTGGTTTCACAGTCATCGGGGGACAATGAAAGATGCAGCGAGATATCCATCACCTGTGTATTGAAAGCCACTGACTGCGTTGTTTTTCCGTCATTTTCAAATGTGCCAACAGCTTGACTTTCTCCGTACGTGTTCACGAGCTCACGCAAGGCCGATTCAAACGGAACCCGTTGTGTGCACTGCAGTCTGGGGGAGTTGCTGAGTAGCTCAATGCGCGTCACGCTACGTGCGCTTATATAGTAGGTGGCGGTGTAGCGATGTGTTGCAAAGACAAAGTCGGCCAACGTCCACTTCCCGCGTGAATTGCGAATCCCTTGCACCGGCTTTGGGATGCGAATCAGTTCAGGAATAGATGCAACCAGCGTTTGCTCGGACATGCCCAGCAAAGACTCGAAATTTGCACACGTCGCGCCACACCTTTGAGCGATGGCTCCAGTTGAGTACGTCAACATTGCCGCGATCACCAAGTTGACTAGATGTCCCATAGCGACCCAGCATCAGCGCGGCAACTTCGAAAGTTTGAGTTCGCATTTCGCACGAATCGTCCTCCACGCTGGCAGTTATTGATAAAGTAATTTAACGACAAATACATTTGCAACAATATAATATGTGATCAATCCCGTTCAGATGAATTGATTGATCGACTTAGTGAGTTGATTTGGAGCCCTTCGGGGCTCCTTTTTTTGCTTCAATCATTCTTCTCACTTCGACGTCTCTCCATAAGCTCCAATCGCTTTTGCTTTGCCCGCAAAGACACACTGGCTCGGCGCCCGAAGCCGCCACGCGAACCTGTGTCACGGCAAACCAAAACAGGAACCGATGCTTTGGAGATCAACCCTGGCACGATGCTGCCGTTAAGAATGCGCAGCACGGCATTCTCTCCTTCAGTTCCGACAACGATCAATTCACAGTGTTTTGAGTCCGCCGCCTCTGCAACGCATTGCGCATCGTCGGCCCCTGCGCCTAATGTCCCGAAACTGAGAATGCCCGCTTGTTCGGCTAACTCGGCAGCGGCGGCGAGCATCTTTTGCGCGTGGGCAATCGCTTCGTGTTCAAAGTCACTATTCGCTAGCTCTGCCATTGGAAGAAATTCAAAACCTATAACTGCATGGGTTGGCAAGACGTAGTAGAAATGAATATCCGCGCGAAGGGCCTGCGCCATTTCTATAGCCTGACGAATGGCAGATTGGGTGACGACCCGGTCATCTACGACTACCAGAATCCTTTTGTACATTTCAGATGCTCCTCGACTCAAATACGTTGGACAGCAAAGTAGTTATTCACGCTCACTTCAGTCGCCCCCCTTATCAAGTTCCGCTGACTTTTTGATCCGCAATAGCTGCAGTTCAGCGAGTGACGGGTACAAAGGTGCACTGATCAATCTGGAAACACCACTGGCCACCATCGCACTGGCCATCAGGCTCAGCACAAGCGCATGACCATCCACCATCTCCATGACAATGATGAATGCGGTAAGTGGCGCTTGAGTCACCGCAGCGAGAAAGCCAGCCATGCCCAAGGCAATCAATGTCGGTGCATTGGCGTAAGAAGTGAGTTGCGCGACGTCATTGCCCAGGGCGCCACCAATCGCCAGCGATGGCGCGAAGACACCCGCTGGAACTCCCGCCCAAGTTGAAAGCCATGTTGCAACAAATTTCAACAATACATAAAGTGATGAAGTGTGGTCGGTGTTTTCCAGCATGGCGCGGTTGTGTGCATAACCACTCCCAAAGGTTTCACCGCTACTGACGACACCCAGGGTTGCGACGGCCAATCCGCATCCTGCAGCAAAAACGATCGGAAAGTTACGTCGAGATCTGCTGAACCAATCTGATGAGGTTCCTGACAATGACACAATCAGCAAGCGTGAAAAGAGTCCGCCCGCGAGGCCGCAGCACACGGCCACCAAAATTGCCGGAAAAAGCAACGCCGAGCCAAACCCTTCCACACGAATGATGCCGAAGTAGCTTGCATTGCCATAGGCTGACACACCCATCAGGCCTGCCACCACAATCGCAACCAGTACCAAACTGTTGCTGCGCTGATCCGACTTTTTTGAAAGCTCCTCGATGGCGAACATTACGCCACCGAGCGGTGTATTGAATGCGGCGGCAATTCCGGCCGCGCCACCCGCGATGAGCAGACTATGGTCCGAGATGTTCGCACGCTTGGGCATCCAACGCCTGGCATGGTGCATCACTCCGGCCGCAATTTGCACCGATGGCCCCTCCCGGCCGATGGATAGACCCGCCAGCAAACCCCACGTCGTCAATAGAATTTTGGCTATTGTGATTTTTACAGACACATACAACAGACGAACACCGCCACTGGCTTGCGGCTCCAAGGACGCCATGACCTGGGGAATTCCAGACCCTGCAGCACCGGGAGCAAAGCGCAACGTCAGCCAGACAATGGCCGCAGTCGAGACCGGCATCCAAAGAAGTGGCCCCCACCAATAAGCCTTTTGAAATAAAAAGAACTGCGCCAGCGCATGGTCCGCCAACCAGGTAAATGCCACTACCGTCATCCCCGCGAACGCTGCAAAGGCAATGACGACCCCGCGCCCGGTCCACATATGCCAGTCCGAAAGTTCCTTCTTGAAGGCAGTTGGGATATGGGGATGGGCACGCATATATCTTTTCGGTGAAACAGAGTGGGATGCAAATGTTGATCGCAATCATACATTGCAACAAATGTATCTGCTACATTTCAACAAATGTAATTTGCCAATTGCACAGTTCAACTTTAAGGAGACAACCGAATGATCAGACTGGGGCTTATCGGGTATGGCAAGGCTGGCAGCGCGGTTGCACAGGTTTTGCGAGGGGACCCGCGTTTTGAGTTGTGCTGGGTTGCCCGTCGCACAGCCTGCTCAGAAGGCCAGACCCTTGACCAGAGTGAAGTTCCGCTGATCGGGCTTGAAGACATCAACTTTCCAAACTGGCTTGACACCCACCCCGTTGATGCGCTTGTTGATTTTTCGGTACCTGAGTCATTGATGGAATATGGCGAAGAGCTGAAAGACAGACGCATGATGCTGGTCAGTGCGATTTCAGCCTACACAGAGGCGCAGCTTAACTATGCCCGCAGCCTTGGCGAGTACACCCGCATTCTGTGTTCCCCCAACATCACGTTGGGGATCAATTTTTTAATCATGGCGGCCAAATTACTCAGGAGCATCGCACCGTTCGCAGACGTTGAAATCCTTGAGCAACATTTCAAGGAAAAGCCGGAAGTGTCGGGCACGGCAAAGAAAATTGCTGAGAGTCTGTATCTGGGTGCGGACAAGATAACCTCCCTGCGACTCGGTGGAATTGTTGGGCACCACGAAGTGATTTTTGGGTTTCCATACCAAACAGTACGCCTTACACATGACTCGATCAAACGCGAAGCGTTCGGCACGGGCGCCGCATTTGCGTTGGGTGAATTGGCGCTGTGCAGTAATGGCTTTTATACCTTTGAAGACTTGTTGATGAAAAAGCTGCGGGAACAGTTGGCCGTGCACTGAGTAACCTGCGCGTGGCACGATCCAACGGCATTTGAACCCTATCATCAGGGGGTATTAGCCAAACAATTGGAAAGCCATGAAATCCGCATCCCCGTTGCCAGTGGAATCTGTGACACCAGCAAAAGTATTGCGCAGATTTCGGGTGGTGTTCAACGCGATACGAACCCATTTTCGACAAATGGAGAAGCAAGTGGGCTTAGGCGGCGCGCAAGTATGGGCGTTGAGCCTGATCAAGGCCAACCCCGGCATTGGCATGGGCGAGGTTGCCGCGCTCATGGATATACACCAATCCACTGCCAGCAACTTAATCAAGGCGCTACTGCGCAAAGAGTTGATCAGCCTGGAAAAGGCCCCAAACGATCGACGCAATGTGCGGCTCAAAGTCTTGCCGGGCGGATCGCGGTTGTTAAAAAAGGTATCCGGCCCCTTTGAAGGGGTGCTGCCCGTAGCGCTTAGCAATTTGACCGCGGAAACATTGCAGCGACTGGATGATGACTTGGGTCAACTGATCGGATTGTTAAATGCCGACGAGGCGGCTGAAGAAACCCCCTTGGCACAACTTTAATCTGTGTGGCAAAGATGGAACGCACGAATGGATGACTTGACATGAATTTGGACTCTTTGAAGCGTCGATTCCACTCCCGTTTTGACCTGCAACCGGATCAGGCCGACGCATCAGAAATCGATCAGACTTTTCGAAGTGGTGTCGAATTTCGCGGAACCAATCTTTGGGTGCTCATTTTTGCAATATTTATCGCCTCCATTGGCCTGAACGTCAACTCGACGGCGGTGATCATTGGGGCCATGCTGATATCGCCGCTGATGGGGCCCATCATGGCCTTGGGCTATGGCGCAGGTATCAACGATTCAGCCTTGATGCGCTCGTCAGTATTCAACCTGGGGCTGGCGGCAATATTGAGTTTGCTCGCGTCAACGGCGTACTTTTTGATTACGCCGCTGTCTCAAGCCCATTCAGAACTCCTTGCACGCACCACGCCGTCGATTTGGGACGTACTCATTGCCTTGTTTGGTGGTTTGGCGGGCGTCATTGGGGCTACGCGGCGCGTCAAATCCAATCTGATTCCCGGCGTTGCAATTGCCACGGCCCTTATGCCACCGCTATGCACTGCAGGCTATGGACTGGCGGTCGGCAACTTTCAATATTTTTTTGGCGCCTTCTATCTGTTCGCCATTAATTGCGTATTTATTGCAATTGCGACCCTGATGATTGTGCGTCTGATGCACCTGCCCAGCGTCAAGCTGCTGGAGGAACACGCAGCCGTCAAGCGCCGTACCATCATTGGTTTGGTGGTGCTACTGACAGTGGTGCCCAGCCTCTACCTGGCGTTCGACCTGGTGCAAAAAGAGCTGTTTGACGTTAACAGCACGCGATACATCCACGAAGTTGTGCGCGCAAATCCAAACGTGCTGGTGCTCTCGCAAGGTTCGGACTACCAATCCAGGCAGATCCGGGTGACCTTGGCAGGTGAGCGGCTATCTGACACCACGATCAAAGCCATGGAAAAGCGAATTTCAGAATATGGATTGCGCGATGCCCAACTTGTTTTGGCGCAGTCCGGTCAGGTGATGCCGGACATCAATGCCGTTAAGAAAGACATTCTTAAAGATTTCATCAAGTCAAACCAAACGGAAGTCATTGAGCGCGAAGCACGTATTGCTGCTCTTCAGAAGGAATTGGGGGAATTGCGCAAGGCCGCGTCGACACAACTGCCGCTGCATGACATCTACCGTGAAATCACCGCACAGTTTCCGCAGGCACTGCAGATTTCCGTGACATCCGGCTATCGAGCCGGCGAGGCCCCCATTGGCGCACCAGGAAATCCCTTGGTGGAGCGGCCGCTGTTGCTTGTGCAATTGAAGCTTACTCAGCCATTGAGTGCGACTGAAAGGCAGCGCCTGCGCCTGGGCCTTGGCGTGCGAGCCGGCCTGAATAATGCAGATGATGTTGAGTTGGATGTGACAGTTTCTTCAGCCGCCGTCCGCAAAACAAAGGCGGCGAAGCGGTAGAAGCTATCAGCTTGAAGCGATTCAAGCGGGGGCGCTCGCTTAGAATGAAATTGGGTGTACGCGTTGCCTATTGCATACGTGACAGGTTTATGCGCTGGTCGGGCCGCCACGCGGAGTAGCTCCGACCATGACCCTGCTATACGGCCATTCCCCTTTCGTGCTCGCTGCACTGATCGCGATCTTTGTGATTACCTACGCGGCGATTGCTTTGGAACACCCTCTCAAAGTCAACAAGTCGGGCTCCGCCCTTGTGGGCGCCGGCCTACTGTGGACGATTTACGCGCTGTCAGTCGGCGATGCGCACCTGGTTGGTGAGCAACTTGGCGAATCGCTGATGGGTACCGCGCAAATCGTGTTCTTCCTGATGGGAGCAATGACGATCGTGGAGGTGGTGGATGCTCACCATGGATTCGACGTCATCACCACGCGCATCAAGACGAAAAAGCTGTCGACGCTGATCTGGCTGGTGGGTTTTGTGACGTTTTTTCTCAGCGCCATTTTGGATAATTTGACGACCACCATTGTCATGATTTCATTGATGCGAAAGTTGCTGGCCAAACACGATGATCGGCTGTTCTTTGCCGGCATCATCGTCATCTCGGCCAACTCAGGCGGCGCCTGGTCGCCCATTGGTGACGTGACAACCACCATGCTGTGGATTGGCGGGCAGGTAACCAGTCTGGCCATCGTCAAGGGGGTATTGCTGCCATCGCTGATCAGCATGCTGGTGCCGCTAACCATCATGGCCTATGTCCTGCGCGGTCAACGTGTAGTAGCGCCTGCACCGGAACAAACCACCGAGAAGCTGAACACCAGCGCGTTTGAGCGCAACCTGATGTTTTTTCTAGGGCTCGGTATTCTGGCGGCAGTGCCAGTGTTCAAGACTGTCACCCATCTGCCCCCGTTCATGGGCATCCTGTTTGGCCTGGGCATCCTGTGGGTGGTTGGAGACCTGGTTCATCGAAATATGGATGAAGGCACCCGCCAGCCGCTCACGCTGGTGCATGCCATGAGCCGAATTGACATGGCGTCGCTGGTGTTTTTTATCGGCATCCTGCTGTCGGTTGCAACCCTGGAGCACACACACATTCTGACTGCGCTGGCGCAGTGGCTGGACAAGACGATTGGCCACCAGGCCGTCATCGTGATGCTGATCGGCGTGGCCAGTGCCATCGTGGACAACGTGCCGCTGGTGGCGGCAGCCATGGGCATGTACAGCCTGACGCAGTACCCGCCGGATCACTTCTTCTGGGAATTTCTGGCCTACTGCGCGGGCACCGGTGGCTCGATTCTGATCATCGGCTCCGCCGCCGGCGTGGCGGCCATGGGTCTGGAGAAGATTCATTTCTTTTGGTACGTCAAACGCATCAGTGGCTTGGCTCTGCTGGGCTATCTGACAGGAGCCGGGACTTATCTGGTGCAGTACCAGCTTTTCCATTAAGGTCCGGCTCAATTGCCGGCGGCAGCGTTTGCTGCGGACTTGAGAATGCGCATGATGCTGAAATCTTGAGGTCAGAAAATATCGCGTGTTCACATGACTTCACTGGGAACCATCTGGCTTCAATTTCTCCTCTGCGCCGCGTTGATCGGAACGTCGGGCTATGCGCTTTCACGTTATGCCGATGCCATTGCCCAACGCACCGGCCTGACAGGTAGCTGGATCGGAATGACCTTATTGGCCATCGTCACATCTCTGCCGGAACTGGCCACCGGCATCACCAGCGTAACAGTGGCACAGGCACCCAATCTTGCAGTGGGCGATGCTTTGGGAAGCTGCGTCGTCAACCTGTTCTTTTTGGTCGCGATCGACTTTTTCTTCCGCAAGGAGCCGCTGTGGCGGCGCGCCAACCAGGGCCATGTTCTGGCCGGTGCCTTTGCAGTTGTTTTACTGGGCTTTGTTTTGATCAGCCTGCTGATGAGCCAAGTAAAGCCGCCGCCCGAAGCCTCGGTCGTACCTACGCCGGACCAGTGGGGCTTTGGCTGGATTACGCCAGTTGTTCTGAGCCTCTATCTGGTTGCCATGCGCACTGTTTTTGCGTATGAGCGTGACCATGGTGTGCCAACAACTGACAGGTCTGGCGACAAACTGCCGGCATTGCGCGTGGCGGTGTTACGGTTTGCGCTGGCCGCATGCGTGGTGGCGGGCGCGGGAATATGGCTACCTTTTGTTGCCACGGATCTGGCGAAGGCCATGGCCTGGAACAAATCGTTTGTCGGCAGCCTGTTTGTTGCCATGGCCACCTCGCTGCCAGAGCTGGCCGTCACTGTTTCGGCGCTGCGCCTTGGCGCACTGGACATGGCAATTGGCAACCTGTTGGGCAGCAACCTTTTTAACGTTGTAATCATTGCACTGGATGATCTGTTTTATCGACCGGGCGTGTTGCTCTCCAGCGTGTCGCCTGTGCACGCAGTGACCGCCGGTTCGGCAATCACCATGACCGGTCTGGCCATGGTGGGACTGTTCTTCAAACCTGAATCACGCGTATTGCGTGCCGTCGGCTGGGTCAGCATGGGATTGATTGCCTTGTATCTTCTCAACACCTATGTGCTGTATTTGTACGGTGAGTAATGCGATCTTAAAATTTCCTGGTAAATCGCCTGCCAAGCTGACAAGCCATAAAAAAACCCGCCGAAGCGGGTTTTTTTATGGCTTGCGCGAACTGCAATCTGATTACAGCTTCTGGGCTTGCATGAATTGATCGAACCGCATCTCTGTGAAACGGAACCACAGATTGGCGTCCTTGCGGAAGGTCGAGTAATCGTCGTAGACCTTTTTGAAGTTTGCGTTTTTGGCGCTGACTTCGGCATACAGCTCCATGGAGTGCTTGAACGACACGTCCATGATGTCTTTGGGGAATGGCAGGACCTTGGTCTTGCTGCCCACCAATTGCTTCAGTGCCGTTGGATTGCGCGAATCGTACTTGGCTTGCATTTCGGTGTGTGCAAAGGCTGCAGCGCACTCGACAATGGCCTTGTTCTCAGCCGACAGGGAGTCATACGCCTTTTGGTTGACGAACAAGTCGAGCTGTGGGCCGCCCTCCCACCATCCGGGGTAGTAGTAGTAGGGTGCAACCTTGTTGAAGCCCAGCTTTTGGTCATCGTAAGGTCCAATCCACTCGGCTGCGTCAATCGTGCCTTTTTCCAGAGCCTGGTACACCTCGCCACCGGGAATACTTTGCGCAACAACGCCCATGCGCTCGGTCACACGGCCAGCAAAGCCGCCGATACGCATTTTCAGACCCTTCAGGTCGGCAACGGATTTGATCTCTTTGCGAAACCAGCCACCCATTTGCGCACCCGTGTTGCCCATGGGGAAGTTGACGATGCTGAAATTCTTGTAGAACTCACGCATCAGCTTCAAACCATTGCCGTCATACATCCAGGCCGTCATCTGGCGGCTGTTCAAGCCGAAGGGAATGGCACAACCCAGGGCAAAGGTTTCATCCTTGCCGTGGAAGTAGTACGGTGCGGTGTGGGCACACTCAACCGTGCCGTTTTGCACGCCGTCCACCACTCCCAGGGGAGGCATCAATTCGCCGCCAGCATGGGTGCTGATGACAAACTTGCCACCCGACATTTCGCTGACCTTCTTGGCAAAACTCTCCGCAGCACCAAAAATCGTATCCAACGATTTGGGGAAGCTCGAAGCCAGGCGCCAGCGAATGCTTGCTGCTTGCGCGTGAACTGCGGGTGCGGCACCTGCTGCCAATACACCTGCAATACCTGCATTTTTGATAATTGAACGACGATCCATTCCATGTACTCCAAAAGAGGATTGAAACAATCTCGCCGCACAGGAAGTTCCATGCGACAAGGACTGCTGTGAGTCAACCAAGATTGTAGGAACCTGTAAGGCGTCTATCGTGGGGGTTTTCCCTCGAAAACCGCCCAAAACGCGGCCCTTCAGGATTCTGCAAGAAAAGCGCGTGGCGGCGGTGTTTCCCTGCCGCGCCGCCCTTTATGCTGCGCGCGCCAGGGGTGTCAGCGGTGCGGTAAAGCGCTGCGCAATAGACGCCTGTATACCCGCGGCATCCAACCCCTGCATGGAGAGCAGTCGGGCCGGGTCGCCATGCTCGATGAAGGCATCCTGAAGCCCGAGTTGCAACAATGGCAGCTCGATGCCCGCGGCGTGCAGGGCCTCGGCAACCGCACTGCCGGCGCCACCCATGATGCACCCCTCCTCGACTGTTACCAGCGCCTGGTGGCTGCGTGCCACTTGCAGCAACAACTCCGTGTCCAGCGGTTTGGCCCAGCGCATGTTGACCACCGTGGCACCAAGGGCTTGAGCCGCTTCCAGCGCCGGGTACAGCAGTGTGCCGAAAGCCAAAATTGCAATGCCCTTGCCCGCACGGCGAATTTCGCCCTTGCCGAAGGGCAGGCCCTCGAGTCCGCTCTGCATGGCCACCCCGGCTCCGGCTCCGCGTGGATAACGAACCGCCACCGAGTGGTCTTGGGCAAACGCGGTGCTCAATAGCTGGCGGCATTCATTTTCATCGGCCGGGCAGGCCACGCTGATGTTGGGTATGCAGCGCAAATAGGCAATGTCATACGCACCTGCGTGCGTGGCACCGTCAGCGCCCACCAGGCCGGACCGGTCCAGCGCGAACACCACGGGCAGGTTCTGAATGGCCACGTCGTGAATCAACTGGTCATAGGCGCGCTGCAGGAAGGTGGAATAAATAGCCACCACAGGCTTGAGCCCCTCCGCGGCAAGACCGGCCGCGAAGGTGACGGCGTGCTGCTCTGCAATGCCCACATCAAAGTAGCGGTCGGGAAAGCGTTGTTCGAACTCGACCAATCCCGAGCCCTCACGCATGGCGGGGGTAATGCCCACCAGGCGCTTGTCCTGCTCGGCCATGTCACACAACCACTGGCCAAAGACCTGGGTGAAGGTGGGCTTGGGCGCCACGCTGGGCTTTTGCAGGCCCACGCTGGGGTCGAACTTGCCGGGGCCGTGGTAGGCCACCGGATCGGCCTCGGCCAACTTGTAGCCCTGGCCTTTCTTGGTCACCACATGCAGAAACTGAGGGCCCTTGAGCTGGCGAATGTTCTCCAGCGTCGGAATGAGCGAATCCAGGTCGTGGCCGTCGATCGGGCCGATGTAGTTGAATCCGAACTTCTCGAACAGCGTGGCCGGCACGACCATGCCCTTGGCCTGCTCTTCCAGTCGCTTGGCCAACTCAAACAACGGCGGAGCGCCCTTGAGCACGCTCTTGCCCACGTTCTTGGCGGAGGCGTAGAAACGCCCGCTCAGGAGTTTGGCGAAATAGCGGTTGAGTGCGCCCACGGGCGGGCTGATGCTCATGTCGTTATCGTTGAGGATGACCAGCAGGTTGCACTCGGACACCCCCGCGTTGTTCAGCGCTTCAAATGCCATGCCGGCCGTCATGGAGCCGTCGCCAATCACGGCGATGGAATGCCGCTCTATGCCCTGGATGCGCGCGGCCATTGCCATGCCCAAAGCGGCAGAAATCGAAGTGCTGGAGTGCGCCGTGCCGAACGTGTCGTATTCGCTCTCACCGCGTTGTGGAAACCCGCTCAAACCGCCCAACTGGCGCAGCGTGGGCATGCGGTCGCGCCGACCGGTCAGGATCTTGTGCGGGTAGGTCTGGTGGCCCACATCCCACACGATACGGTCATGGGGAGTGTTGTAGACGTAGTGCAAGGCCACCGTCAACTCCACTGTGCCCAGGTTGGAACTGAGGTGTCCACCGGTCTTGGCTACGCTATCCAGAAGGAAAGCACGCAACTCGTCGGTCAATTCACGCAACTGGTCGCGCTCCAGCAGACGCAGGTCCGAAGGGCTATCGATGGTGTGCAACAAGGGGAACTGAAGTTTCGGCATATGCTATATTTTTAGGAGCGGCTAGCGCAATTGATTCGGGGGCTAGAGGCCATTTTGATTCAAAATATTGCGCTCAATGGGCACGGTTGACGACCATGTCGGCCAGCGCCCGCAAGGCCCGGGTCTGGGCCAGGCCGCTGCCATCCAGGGCGGACAGGGCCTGCACCAGCAGCCGCTGGGCATACGCCTGGCTGGCCTCCAAGCCCAGCAACGAAACGTAGGTCGGCTTGTGGTTCTCGGCGTCTTTGCCCGCCGTTTTACCCAGAATGCTCGAGTCCGCTGTGACATCCAGAATGTCGTCCACCACTTGAAACGCCAAGCCAATGGCCGAGCCATAAATTTGCAATGCTGCCACCGCTCGCGCATCTGGCGCACCACACTGCGCACCCATCATGACGCTGGCCTGCAACAAGGCACCCGTCTTCAATTCGTGCATTTCGCGCAACTGAGACTCGGTCAACGGTAGCCCCACACTGGCCAGGTCGATGGCCTGCCCGCCGGCCATGCCCGCGCTGCCGGCAGCACGGGCCAGCAACGCGCACAGGCGTGCCTGCGTGGCCTCGGGCACGGAGCCATCTTGTGGCGTCAGCAACTCAAATGCCAACGCCTGCAACGCATCACCCGCCAACAAAGCGCCGGCCTCGCCAAACTGCACATGCACCGTGGGCTTGCCGCGGCGCAGCACATCGTTGTCCATGCAGGGCATATCGTCGTGCACCAGGGAATAGGCGTGAATCAGTTCCACCGCGCAAGCCGCATGCATGGCCGCATCAAAAGAGGCGTCACCCTGAGCCGCACACACCGCCTCGTGCGCAGCCAGCACCAGCAAGGGGCGCAGGCGTTTGCCACCATCAAGCACGGCATAACGCATGGCCGCCACCAGTTGCGCGGGAGCGCTGTGGGTCAGACCCTGCGGTGCATCCGCTGTGACCCAACTGCTCAGCGCGTGTTCCACCGCCGCCAGTCGCAAGCCGATCCAGGCATTGAGTTCAAATTCCGTGACGTCCGGCACACCGATCAGGGCAGCGCTGGTCATTGCGGCTTCCATGGCTTGAGTGTGCCTGCGTCGAGCACTTTGATCTGGTCTTCGACCGCCTGCAACTTGTCGCGGCACAACTGGAGCAACTGTGCACCGCGTTGATAGCCGGACAACATTTGCTCCAATGGCATGTCACCGGATTCAAGCCGCGCGACCAGCTGCTCGAGCTCGCGCATGGCATCCTCGTAGGTCGCAGGCAACACGCTGGTAGCGGCCGCATCATCTGCCGAAATAGGTTTGGCGCTGGCCTTGGACATAAAAATGGGAAGAATTCGGTAAACCGCGATTTTAGGCGCTATGGTTATCCTTCGCCCTTCGGTTGGATAGGCGGGGCTGTTGCGTGCTCGTCGTTGCGATGCCGCACGGGATACAATGCTCTCCCCTGACGGCTCTCAAGGTAGCCGTCCTTCGACCCCCGTGCGCGGGGGTTCTGCTTCATAGGACCGAGAATTGTGCAAACACTGTGCAAAAACGACTTTTCAACGGCGATCAAAAAGCCTGCGAAGCCCCTGGGCATGCGGGTTTCGGGTGTGCAAGAAAATAGTGCATTGCAACTGCCCGTTTCAAGCTATTTTGACGAAGCGCTGTACCAGCGCGAACTGCAAACCATCTTTCAACGAGGCCCCCGCTACGTTGGCCACAGCCTGAGCGTTCCCAACGTGGGTGACTACCATGCCCTGCCGCAAGAGCTGGAAGGACGCGCGTTGGTGCGCAACGCCAGCGGGGTGGTGGAGTTGGTCTCCAACGTCTGCCGCCATCGCCAGGCCATCATGCTCAAGGGCCGTGATTCGCTGGTGAACCCGGTCACGGAACATGGCCGCCAGGTCGCCAGCGCCGGGGGCAACATCGTTTGCCCGCTGCACCGCTGGACCTATACCGGTGCCAACACACAAGGCGCTACGCTACCCGCCGGCACCCTGATTGGCGCCCCGCACTTCAACCAGGACCCGTGCCTGAACCTCAAGAACTACCCGTTACAGGAGTGGAACGGCCTGCTGTTTGAGCAAAACGGCCGTGATGTCGCGGCCGATCTGGCCGGCATGGGCCCGCGCGCAGCACTCGACTTTGACGGCTTTGTGCTCGACAAGGTGGTGATGCATGAGTGCAACTACAACTGGAAAACCTTCATCGAGGTCTATCTGGAGGACTACCACGTGGGCCCGTTCCACCCCGGTCTGGGTAAATTTGTGACCTGTGATGACCTGCGCTGGCAGTTTGCCGACAACTATTCGGTGCAAACCGTGGGCGTGGCCGCGCAATTGGCCAAGGCCGATGCGACCGGCGGGTCCCCGGTGTACGAACGCTGGCAAAAGGCATTGCTGGCCTACCGCAACGGCGTGGCACCGAAGCAGGGCGCGATCTGGCTCACCTACTACCCGCACATCATGGTGGAGTGGTACCCGCATGTGCTGACCGTGTCCACCCTGCACCCGATGGGGCCAAACAAGACCATGAACATGGTCGAGTTTTATTACCCCGAGGAAATCGTGGCCTTCGAGCGCGAATTTGTCGAGGCCCAGCAGGCCGCCTACAACGAGACTTGCATCGAGGACGACGAAATCGGCGAACGCATGGACGCCGGCCGCGCCGCCCTGCTGGCTCGCGGTGACAACGAAGTGGGCCCATACCAAAGCCCCATGGAAGACGGCATGCCGCACTTCCACCAGTGGTATCGCCGACAGATGGGAGCCTGGGCGACAGAGCGTGCTACGCAGGTCAAGGAGGAGCCCGCGCAGCGGGCGGGGGACACGGAGCAGCACGTTCTGCCGCCCAGGCTCCAAGGACTCTAGTGCAAGCCTTATGGATGGTGCTGGGCTCCTTCCTGTTTGCCACCATGGCAGTCGGGATCAAGTTTGCATCCGCCAGCTTTGGCACACTGGAACTGGTGCTGTACCGGGGCATCGTGAGCGTGGTCTTCATGGCCGTGGTGCTGCGTGCCAGCGGCACCCCCTTGCACACCCCCGTGCCCATGATGCATGTGTGGCGCAGCGCCATTGGCGTGTTGTCCCTCGGTTCGTGGTTTTACGCCATTGCCCACCTGCCCCTGGCGACGGCCATGACACTGAACTACATGAGCGGCGTCTGGGTGGCGGCCTTTATTGTCGGCGGCGGTTTGCTTTATGGGCAGGCCCAGCGCCAGGGGCCGCTGCTGGGCACGGTGCTACTGGGTTTCATTGGCGTGGTTCTGGCGCTGCGCCCCACCATCGACCAGAACCAGCTCTTTGCCGGTGTCATCGGGCTGCTTTCGGGCATGGGCGCGGCACTGGCCTATATGCAGGTGACGGCGCTGGGCAAGGTCGGTGAACCCGAGGTACGCACGGTGTTCTATTTCTCCGTCGGAACCGTGGTGCTGGGTGCTGTCGGCGCACTGTTTACGGATTTCACCCCGTGGTCTGAGGTCAGCTTCACGGCCGCGGCCTGGGTCATTCCGATCGGGGTCCTGGCTTCCCTGGGCCAATGGTGCATGACCCGCGCCTACAACCACGGCGCAACCCTGGTGGTGGCCAGCATGCAGTACAGCGGTATTGTGTTTGCTGCCATCTACAGCCTGGCCTTGTTTGGCGACCAGATCGCCCCCGTTGGCTGGGTGGGTATTGCCGTGATCGTGACCAGCGGCATACTGGCCACGGTACTGCGATCCCGTGCCATGCCAAACACGCCCGCCGAAGACCACTAGTATGTGGCCCCCACGCTCCGCCGCTATGCGGGTCGCTGCCCCCCAAAGGGGCCCTCGTGCCTTGGGGCGGCCCGGCGGCACTCAAGTTCTGCTTTAAGGAAAGTATTTATGGCCTACACCACCCTGATTTCCGTCGACCAACTGAAGACCCTGCAGGCCAGCGGCCAAGACTTCATGGTGTTTGACTGCAGCTTTGACTTGACAAACCCGCAAGCTGGCGAGGCACAGTACACCGAGTCCCACATTCCGGGTGCCGTCTACGCCCACCTGGACCGGTATCTCAGTGCTGCCAAAGACCCTGTCACCGGCAAGGCGGCACCGGGCACCTGCGCCAGCGGCGGACGCCACCCCCTGCCTACGCGCGAAGCCTTTGCCGCATGGCTGGGATCGGTCGGTTTTAACAACGGCATGCAGGCCGTGGTCTACGACCGCCAGAACGCCAACTACTGCGGCCGTCTGTGGTGGATGCTGAAGTGGGCCGGGCATGACAACGTGGCCGTGCTGGATGGCGGCATTCAGGCCTGGCAAGCCGCCGGGGGTGCTGTCGTCAGCGGCCCTGCACCCCAAACATCGGCATCAAACTACGTGCTAGCCCCCGAATTGATTGCGCTGGCCACTATCGAAACCGTAGCAAGCCGTCTGGGCAACACAACCGCTGACACCGCCCAGACACTGATCGACGCACGCTCTGCGCCGCGTTTTCGGGGCGAAGTCGAGCCACTCGACCCGGTGGCCGGTCATATCCCCGGTGCGCTCAATCGATTATTCAGCCTCAACATTGGCCCCGATGGTCGATTCAAACCGGCAGCCGATTTGCGGGCGGAGTTTGATGCACTGCTGGCCGGCCGTGATCCCGCTACCGTGGTGCACCACTGCGGCAGCGGCGTCAGCGCACTGCCCAACCTGATTGCCATGGAGATTGCCGGACTGCACGGAAGCGCCCTGTTTGCAGGCAGTTGGAGCGAATGGTGCAATGACCCGACGCGCCCGGTTGCACAAGGTTGACCGACCGCTAGGCGCCTGGCAGGCAGAGTGTTCTGCTCCGTGTCCCCCGCCCGCTTTGCGGGCTCCTCCTTGACCTGCGCAGAACGCTCTGTCTGACAGGCGCCTAGCGGTCGGTCAACCTTGTGCGACAGGGCGCGCAGGGTCCGCACACCATTCGCTCCAACTGCCTGCAAACAGGGCGCTTCCGTGCAGTCCGG
>JAIPDC010000045.1 GCA_021737865.1 Rhodoferax sp. | reverse complement strand
TGCAATATGGGCGTCTGGAGGTCTGATTTTGAACATATCGACGGATTTGATGAGTCATTCGTTGGGTGGGGGCATGAGGACGCCGATCTTGTAGTGCGGTTGCACAACAACGGGGTCATGCGCAAGAACGGATTCTGTGCGACGGAGGTTTTTCATTTGTGGCATGAAGAAGCGGCTCGCCATCAGGAGTCGCAAAACGCGAAGCGTGTGCTGGAGCGATTTGTTGCCAATGAGACCCAGCCTGAGCTGGGCTATGGGCAAAAGCGGCTGGATGATGATGTGGTGATCACAAGACTGGGATAATGGCGCGATGCTGAAACGACGTTTGTTAATTCTTCTGGCAACTTTTGCTTGTCTGCCCGCCTTCGCGCAGTTTCGCGTCGAGGTGTCAGGTGTGGGTCTTACCCAGGTTCCTGTCGCCATTGCTGCTTTTCGTGGCGATGATGCTGCGCCGCAAAAAATGGCCGGTATTGTGCAGGCCGACCTTGAGCGCAGCGGGCAGTTTCGTGCTGTTGACACGGGTGTCGTTGCGATGGACGAAGGGTCGCGTCCGGAGGTCTCTCAATGGCGTCAAAAAGGGGTCGATGCGCTAGTGACCGGTAGTATCACTCGATTGGCGGATGGTCGATACGATGTGCGCATGCGGTTGTGGGATGTGGTTCGTGGCCAGGATTTGGGTGGCCAGAGTTACGCGGTCGTGGTGGGGGATTTGCGCCTGGTTGCCCACCGGATTGCTGATTTTGTTTACGAAAAATTAACCGGTGACAAGGGCATTTTTTCCACACGTATTGCCTATGTGACAAAGGTTGGGCAAACCTACAACCTGTGGGTGGCTGATGCGGATGGCGAGGGTTCCCAAAGCGCACTCAACAGTGCCGAACCCATTATTTCCCCGTCCTGGGCCCCCAATGGGTCACAAATCGCTTATGTGTCCTTTGAGTCGCGTAAACCGGTAATTTTTGTACACGATGTGGCCTCTGGAAAACGCCGCTTGGTGGCCAACTTCAAAGGCTCCAATAGCGCACCGGCCTGGTCTGCCGATGGTAAAACGCTGGCGGTTACTTTGAGTCGTGACGGTGGGTCGCAGTTGTACTTACTCGATGCCATGGGCGGCGAGCCCAGGCGATTGGCTCAGTCAAGTGCCATTGATACCGAGCCCGTTTTTACGGCCGACGGTCGCTCCATTTACTTCGTTAGCGATCGAGGTGGCGCACCCCAAATCTATCGCGTGCCGTCGACTGGTGGCAATGCTGAGCGCGTTACATTTACCGGTAATTACAATATTTCTCCGTCGGTAAGCCCTGACGGGAAATGGCTGGCCTACATTTCGAGGGTGAGTGGGGTTTTTAAGCTGCATGTGATGGATTTGGCAACGGGCGCAACCAGCGCAATTACCGACACCACGGCGGACGAAAACCCCAGCTTCTCGCCGAACAGTCGTCTCATTATTTATGCGACCCATCAGGCCGGTCGTGAGGCGCTGATGACAACAACGCTCGATGGCAAGATTAAAGCCCGCCTGGCGGGTCAAAAAGGTGACATTCGGGAGCCTGATTGGGGCCCGGTGCAAAAATAGTTTTAATTTAAAAGGAGTTTGGGATGAATCGATTGATATGGACTGCAGCGATGGCTGTTTTGTTGGGCGCTTGTAGTTCTGGTGTGAAGTTGAACGACGTTCCGGTTGAAGACAAATCCGGAGCCACTGTTTCGCAGGCCGATGGGAAAGACGGCGCGGGTGTAGGGCAGAGGGCTGTAACCGGCGTGGCGCTGGACAACGCAAACTCGTCGGCTGCCATGATGGCGACCAACCGTACGGTCTATTTTGACTACGACAGCTTTGCCATCCGGCCAGAGTTTCAGTCGGTCATTGAAGCGCATGCCAAGTTCATCAAGGCTGACAAGAGCAGAAAGGTAGCCGTTGAAGGCCACACCGACGAACGTGGTGGGCGCGAGTACAACCTGGCTCTGGGTCAAA
The DNA here is from genome assembly GCA_021737865.1 of Rhodoferax sp. Taxonomy (GTDB): domain Bacteria; phylum Pseudomonadota; class Gammaproteobacteria; order Burkholderiales; family Burkholderiaceae_C; genus Allorhodoferax. The sequence goes on along the minus strand of JAIPDC010000045.1, from coordinate 18,446 downwards.
AGCGTGCGGAGGCCGTGCGTCGGGCGCTGGGTTTGCTGGGCGTGGCGGACAATCAGGTAGAGGCGGTCAGCTTTGGCAAAGAGAAACCTGCCGTGGCGGGGGCGACTGAAGCTGCGATGGAAAAGAACAGGCGCGCTGAAATATCCTACCGATGAACGCACCGTCTTTCCCCTTCGTCGGCCGGTTTGTCCGCGTGGCGGCGGTGGGCCTTGCTTTGATGGCTTGCATTGGCGCATCGCACGCGGGACTGTTTGACGATGAAGAGGCGCGCAAGGCGATTCTGGACCTTCGGCAGAAGGTACAGGACACGCAACTGCGCCTCGAAGAGGAGACGCGCCGAGCTACGGACGACAGCGCCCAATTGCGCCGAAGCCTGATCGACATGCAAAACCAGCTCGACGCTGTGCGCAGTGACGTGGCGAAGTTGCGTGGACTAAATGAACAGATGGCACGGGACCTGTCGGAAGTCCAGCGCCAACAAAAAGACACCGCGCAGTCACTGGACGAGCGCCTGCGTAAATTTGAGCCAGCGCGTGTCTCGGTAGATGGCCGTGAATTTCTGGCAGACCCGTCGGAAAAGCGTGACTACGAAGCGGCAATGGCAGTTTTTCGCAAGGGCGAATTTGGTCCGGCGCAGTTGGCGTTTGTTGAATTTCTCAATCGCTACCCCAAGACCGGGTACCGCCAGTCGGCACTGTTCTGGCTTGGCAACGCACAGTACGCAACCAGAGACTACAAAGATGCTGTAGCCAGTTTTCGCGCTCTGGTGGCGCTTGGCGGGGATCATATGCGCATGCCTGAAGCGATCCTGGCCATTGCCAATTGCCAGTTGGAAATGAAAGACAGCAAAGGCGCCCGCAGAACGCTGGAAGAGTTGATTGCAAACTATCCCGGGTCAGAGGCTGCGCAAGCGGGCAAGGACCGTTTGGCACGTTTGCGGTAAACGATTTTGGACAAGCGGTTGGCTTCACCTTCGACGTCCACGGGGTTGTTTGATGATGCCGATCTCGATCGGCGGTTTGCCGGACTTGAGCGGCTGTACGGGGTTGACCCGGCTAAGCGAATCCGCCAAGCCCATGTGGCGATCATCGGAATCGGTGGCGTCGGGTCGTGGGCCGCTGAGGCTCTGGCTCGCAGCGGAGTGGGGCGATTGACGTTAATCGACCTTGACCATGTTGCCGAGTCAAACGTTAATCGTCAGGTTCATGCACTGAGTTCAACGATCGGGCAGGCAAAAATTGAGGCGATGCGGGACCGTATTGCGCTGATTAACCCGGAGTGCAAGGTGACTACCGTAGACGCCTTCGTTGAACCCGGAAATTGGCCGCAACTGATGCCCATCGATGTGGATGCAACGATTGACGCCTGCGATCAAATCAAAGCCAAAACCGCCATGGCCGATTGGGCCAAACGCAGCAAGGCAGTTTTTGTTTCAGTTGGCGCAGCGGGTGGCAAGCGCCTGGCGCACAAAGTCGATGTGGCTGACCTGAGCGAGACTACGCACGATCCGCTGTTGGCCCAGATGCGCTACCGCTTGCGCAAGGAACACGGAGCGCCACGTGAGGGAAAGAAAATGGGCGTTACATGCGTGTTCAGCCGCGAGGCTGTGAAACCTGCGGACGCCTCGTGCGAAGTGCAGCAGGGCGACAATTCACTCAATTGCCGCGGATATGGCTCCGTTGTGTCGGTGACAGGAACATTTGGAATGTGCGCTGCGGGTTGGGTACTCGATAAAATTTCAGAAACTTCGAAAAGTCGCGGATAAAAACGATATAATTGAAAGCTTCGCAGGGTGTTGCAAGGCAACTCGTTTCATTCTGTCGGGACCTTAGCTCAGTTGGTAGAGCAGCGGACTTTTAATCCGTTTGTCGTGGGTTCGACCCCCGCAGGTCCCACCATTTTTTTTCAGGGATCTTAGCTCAGCTGGTAGAGCAGCGGACTCTTAATCCGTAGGTCGAGAGTTCGAATCTCTCAGATCCCACCAGATCACCCCCGTAGATACTGAATGGCCTGCTACTTAATTGATAGCAGGCTTCGTCATTTTCTAATACTCACTCTGTGACTTTCCAGTGTCTTTTCAAACTCAGCCGCAGGCAGCGGTTGCCCAAACAAGTAACCCTGAAATGCGTGGCAACCAAAGGCGGCTAGTGCATCGTGCTGCTCCTGCGTCTCAATGCCCTCGGCGCTGACCCGAATATTCAGACTCTGCGCCAAAGCGAAAATACTGCGCGTGACAGCCTCATCGTTTGGTTCGGTCAAAAGACCTTGCACAAACGACTGGTCGATGCGCAGCTGCTCCAGCGACAGCCGCTTCAGGTGTGAAAGTGACGAATACCCGGTGCCCAGGTCTGCCAGCGAGCAACCGATCCCGTGCGCGGTGAGTGCATTGGTCTTCTCGACGATGTCTTCCACGTCGGCCAGCAGCAGGCTTTCATTCAAATCGAGTTTGAGCAGTTTGGGGTCGGCCTGCGTGCGCTCCAAAACCGCCAAAACCTGTTGCACAAAATCGGCTTGCCGGAACTGTTGCCCGCTCACCTTGACCGACAGCGACAGTCCTGCCGAAAACGAATCATTGGCCCATGCGGCCAATTGCCGGCAAGCCGCGTGCATGACCCAGTCGCCCAGCGGAATGATCAAACCAGTGTCCTCCGCCAGGGGAATAAACGACGCCGGCGAAACCCAACCCCGCTCCTGGCTGTGCCAGCGCACAAAGGCCTCCACACCCGTGATCGATCCGGTGGCGTCAAACTGGGGTTGATAGTGCAACTCAAAGGCGTTTGTTGTGACCGCATGGCGCAAATCACTTTCCAGGGCCGCCCGTGCAGCAACCAGCGCCTGCATCTCCGGGTCGTAAAAGCGCACCGTGTTGCGCCCCGAAGCCTTGGCCTGGTACATCGCCATATCGGCGCACTTCATCAGTTCGTCCGCGCTCGTCTTGTTCTCGCCAAACAAGACCAAGCCCACGCTGGGTGAGTTGTTGTGCTCCACCCCGGCAAGCAAATAGGGCTCGTTCAGATTGTTCAAAATCTTTTCCGCCACCGACTCTGCAAGCACGCCCGCTTCGTTTTGAGACTTGCCCAACCCCTCCAATACCACCAAAAACTCATCCCCGCCCAAACGCGCCACGGTGTCACCATCGCGCACGCTGCCCTTTAGTCGGTTCGCCACCTGTTGCAGCAACTGGTCTCCGACCGCGTGACCACGGGTGTCGTTCACCAGTTTGAAGTTGTCCAGATCCAGATAGAGCAGCGAGCCGAAATTGCCCGTGCGTGTGCTGGCGACCACCGCCTGTTTGATACGCTCCATCAGCAGGCGCCGGTTGGCCAGGCCGGTCAACGTGTCAAAAAAGGCCAGTTGCTGAATTTCAAATTCAGCCGACTTGTTGGCGGTGACGTCATTGATCGAGCAAACATACATGCCCAAGGGCAACTTCGACGCGCACTCCTGCTGCGCCTGCGCATGCACCCAAACCAGCGGGCTACCGGGGCGCTGGATGCGGTATTCAATAGAGAAGGGCGTGCCCTTGGTCAGCAGCGCAGCCCACTTCGCGTCGACAGCTTCCATATCTTGCGGGTGAATGGCATTGCGCCATCCCTTTCCCTGCGCAGTCCGTCCGCAAGATTCTGCCGATGGACACTGCCCCTCAATGGAAAAAACACACTCTTCCGAGCCGGGCGCCTCCTGCAGGCATTGGCCGGTAATCAGGCAATACTTGGGGTTGGCAAAGACGCAATCCCCGTTGGAGTTGGTGGTGAAAATTCCAATCGGCACCACCTCGGCCAAAGACCGGAACATGGACTCGGTGGAAACCAATTCCCTCGCAGTTCGGTTGCGGCCAAGTTTCTGTCGCACGATCGAGTGCAGGCCCATCCCCGAGATCAATCCACCTGCGAATAGCAGCGTTGAAAAATCAGAGAGCATGGGAATCAATACCTGTGCGTTCGCCCATAAGCGCGCACTCTGTCGCTGTAGTTAGCATCATCTCAAGGCCCCACCTAGATTTGCTGTGAACGCCTCTATGCCGACTCTTATTGGTCTTGGCTAAGAAGCTGGCGCATTGTAGTAGGCTGGACGGCAATGAAACAAAGTACCACTTAAAAGTTGTCTTTTTACGGCAACAAGCGACACTCCATCGTGGCCTGCCAGCGCCATCTATGGGGCGCTGTCACAAATTGCTGCCACAATCGGGTTGTCAATAAGATTTGTCCACTCGGCATGGTCTTAGCCTTTCAGGGAATAAATAAATATGAAAAACAATCACGCCATGCTGTGCATGGCTGCGGCGTTGCCGTTCGCCGTGTCCACTGTCTTCGCTCAAAATCAGGCGCCTGCGCAGCCCGTTGTTGAAGACGCCTACACCCTCAAAGTTCCAACTGCACCTGCCTCGCAAGTCAGCGGAACGGGCTACGAGCTCAAGGGCACTACCATTTCGGGCGCGACCGCAGCACCCAGTCAACCCATTTTGACGGCACCGGTGGGCGACGCAGCCGCATACAAGACCGAGAGCGGTGTTTACCTGTACCCCACCGTCTTTGTCGGCATGGGCTACAACGACAACCTGCAGACTACGGCCACCAACCAGATCAGCTCCAGTCTGATCAACGTTGCGCCCCAATTGATTGCTGAAATGAAGCACAAGGGCGACCGCTACACCGCGCTGGTGTCGGCCAACAACATCAACTATGCCAGCAGCGCCGCTGACAACTCGACCAATTCCGAATTCAAAATCGCCGGTGACAACTACTTCACCGCGCGCGCCCGTGCCGCCTGGTCTCTGGGCCAAGTGCGCAGCACCGACCCCCGTGGTGCCAACAACCGGCCGATTTCTGCCGAACCCGATCGTTGGACCTCCAACAACGTCGATGGTCGCTTTATCTACGGTGCACCCGAGGCGCAAGGCCGCGTTGAACTCGATCTGGGTAATACCAACAAAACGTATGACAACAACCGTGCCAATACCGCAGTAGCTGATGTATCCGTGGGCTCAGTTGCATCACGCGTCTACTACCGCCTTGGCACCCGATCGCTGGCGCTGGGTGAAATCCGCAGTGCCAAGTACAACTATGTCTCGTCGCTGTCAACTGACAGTAATACCGAGCGCCGTTATTACGTCGGTCTCACATGGGATGCCACTGCCGCCACTACTGGCATCATCAAACTTGGGCGCATGACCAAAGACTTTGATCTTGCTGGTCGACAGGGCTACGAGGGCGACAGCTGGGAAGCCACGGTGCGCTGGATGCCACTCACCTACAGTGCCATTGATCTGCAAACCAGTCGCTCAACGGCTGAACCCAGCGGCTTTGGTAACTACGCCATCAACACCGGCTCCGATCTCACCTGGAACCATCGGTGGACTCGCTCACTCACCACTCGCGCTGCGATCGGTCTTCTCAAGACCGATTTTGCTGGAACTACTCGCTCTGACAACGCAACCAGCTACGCGTTGACTGTGGACTACGCTGTTCTGCGTTGGCTCAAGATTGGTGTGGACTGGGCTGGTATTGACAGTACATCCAATGAGCCAAATGCAGCTTTCAAACGCAACGTCACCATGTTTACCCTCAACGCATCACTTTGAAGCGCTGACGTCTTGAATATTTTTTGAGGGGGACTTGGCCCCCTCAAGAGTGGAGAGTTGCCTATGATCCGCCTTGCACACACTGCACCTACCGTGAAAATCTTTGACAGCATTTTTTCAGTATTAGCGGTTGTCTTTTTAGTCCTTTGCATGTGGTCTGCCACCGCTCAGGCACAGGCACCGCTGTCAAAAGATGTGGCTGCCCTGCTGTCCAACTACAAGCTGGCAGCGGGTGATGTCATTACCATTCGCGTGTTTGGTGAAGACGACCTCAGCCGTGAAAAAATTCGCCTGTCCGACGCGGGCACCATACCTTACCCTGTGCTGGGTGAGGTGCAGGCTCTTGGCCTGACGATTGGCGAGATCGAGAAAAGCATCACTGCCGGACTCACTGGGCGCTACCTGGTCAACCCCCGTGTATCCATCACCATCGAAGAATACCGTCCGTTCTACATCAACGGCATGGTCGAGCGCCCCGGAGGCTACCCGTTTCAGCCTGGCCTGACCGTGCTCAAAGCCAGTTCACTGGCCGGCGGCTTCAAAGAACGGGCCTCCTTCTCCAAAATTTCCATCATCCGCGAAGGCGACACCACCAGTCGTCCTCAAAAAGCGGAAATCAACAGCCCGGTTAACCCTGGTGACACCGTGTTCATCGAAGAATCATTCTTCTGAGCCAATTGAGCGCCACCATGACAGAATCCAAAAACGCAAAGCCTGCGTCTGCACAGCACCTCTTCCTGCACGACCCTGATGGCCAGGACCCCAGCCTCGACTTCGTCGAGTATTGGCGCACCCTGCGCAAGCACAAGTGGGCCATCCTCGCGTTTGCGCTGGTCGTTACATTGGTGGCCGCTGTGATCGCGTTTGTTACGACCCCAATTTATGAGGCCAAGACCACAATTTTGATCGAGACCGCCAAGCAAAAGGTCGTCAACTTTGAAGATGTGTATGGCGGCATGGGCGCCAGCCGTGAGTATTTCCAGACCCAGGTCGAAATCATCAAGTCACGTGAAGTCGCATTAAAAGCAATTGTCAAATTGAGGCTTTATGACCACCCAGACTTTGACCCGCGCGCGCCCAAAAAGGGCATTGCTGCACTAAAAGAACAAATTGGCTTCGCCACGGAAAGTGCTCCAGTGGAGTGGACAGAGCAGACCCTTTCTGAAGCCGTCCTTGGCCCGCTAACTAGCAAGTTATCCATTGAACCCATCCGTTTGAGTCAGTTGGTGGTCATTCGTTTTGAATCACCAAACCCTGTGCTGGCCGCACGCGTGACCAACACCATTGCCGACACCTACATCGAGAACGATCTTGATGCCCGTTTCCAGATGACGCGCACTGCGTCCCTCTGGTTGCAAGAGCGCCTCTCAGGCCTCAAAGAAAAGCTCAGCCAGTCAGAGCAAATCTTGCAAGGGTACCGCGAGAAGCAAGGCCTGGTCAGCGTCAAAGACAACTCACAAAGTGGCACCGGCCAGCAGATGGACCAATTGCAGTCCCGCCTGATTGAGGCTCGCACCCGTCGTGCCGAAGTCGAAGCAACCTACAAAATCATCAAGGACGCGTCCAACGCGGGGGATCTTGCCTCGCAACCTGCCGTGCTGAACAGTGGCCAGGTTGCTGATGCCAAACGCCAATCATCTGATGCAATACGCAAGTTAGCCGAAGTATCCCAGCGCTACGGCAAAGAACACCCCAAGTACCTGCAAGCCGACTCCGAATCCAAAGCGGCATCCGAGAACCTGCAGCGTCAGATTGAGCTGGTCGTAGGTGGCGTAAACAACGAATATGAGCGCGCCCGCAGCACCGAAAAAATGCTTGAAGGGGCCTTGGCCTCGGCCCGTGGCTCCGTTCAAAGCGTCAACCGCAAAGAGTTTGAGCTAGGCCAGTACGAGCGCGAAGTCGACTCCAACAAGCAGATGTACGACATGTTCATCAAGCGCGCCAAAGAAACCAACGTCGGTGGCGATTTGCAAACCACCGTCGCCCGCGTGGTCGATATGGCCGCCATCCCGACCGTGCCGATCAAACCCAAAAAGGCACTCATCGTTGCCGTTGCGTTGGTCATGGGCCTGCTGGTTGGTGTCATGTTGGCGCTGCTGCTCGAGCTGCTGGACAACACCCTGAAGACAACCGAGGACGTAGAAACCCGCCTCAAACAGCCACTATTGACCATCATGCCCATGTTGGACAAGAGCGAGTCAGAGCGCAAGTTCAGTGGCCGCATTGTGCTGGACTCACCCAACTCCCTTTACTCAGAGGCGATCCGCACCGCACGCACCGGCGTTCTGCTGTCCTCGGTGGACATGCCTTCGCGCACCATTGTTGTCACCTCCAGCGTGCCTGGCGAAGGCAAAACCACCTTCTCCAGCAACCTGGCCATGGCCCACGCGCTGACCAAGAAGACCCTGCTGGTCGATGCCGACATGCGTCGACCCAGTGTGGCCAAGTGTTATGCGCTCGACCCCAACGCACCCGGTCTGTCCGAGCTGGTTGCGGGCACCGCCAAACTGGCGGACTGCATTCACCAGATCGAAGGCTCCAAGCTCATGGTCATGACCTCGGGCGTCATTCCACCCAACCCGCTGGAGTTGCTGCACTCTGACCGGTTCGGTCAGACCCTTGACGCATTGGCCAAACATTTCGAGATCGTCATCATCGACTCGCCACCGGTTGAGCTTGTCAGTGACGCGGCAGTTATTGCAGCCCGCGCCAGTGGCGTTATTTTTGTGACCAAGGCCCAAAGCACACCATACCCCTTGGCACGCAAATCACTGCAGCGCCTGCGCCGGGCCGAGGGCCACATCATCGGGGTGGTCCTCAACGCACTCGACTTCAATAAGGCCGAGAAGTACTACGGTGAATACTCCGGCTACGGCAAACACGGCTACGGCAACTACAGCTCCACCTATGGCGGCAGCTACGGTCGTGGCAACTATGGCAACACACCAAGCCCGGACAAGTCGACAGACAAGGCGGCCAGGCCCACGGTCGTGCCCGTCATCAGCGCCATCGCGCCTGCTGCAGCTGCACCGGCAGTAGAAGCCAAGGTCGCGTGAGGCCCGATGTTGTCTGGCCATGTTTGACCTGCACTGCCATCTATTACCGGGTATTGATGACGGCCCCGACACCCTGAGTGATGCCCTTGACCTGGCACGCGCGGCGGTGGCCGATGGCATTACCCACTCGGTTCTCACCTCGCACGTAGACCCCGAGCGTTACGACAACCAGCGCAGCAACCTGCAAACTGCCCATGCCGATTTCAGCAAGCACCTGGCAGCTGAAGGCATTCCTCTGGACGTCCGCTTGGGTGGCGAAGCGCGTCTCTGCCCCGAGTTGATCGACCTCATCGCTGAAGACCAAATGCCATTTCTCGGCGAGGTAAACGGCTGGCGCATTCTGCTGCTCGAGTTCCCGCACCAGATGATTCCGGTCGGCAGTGGCCGTTTCATATACAGCCTGCTCAAGCTCAAAATCCGGCCCCTCATTGCACACCCCGAGCGCAACAAGGCCGTCATGGCGCACCCCGACAAAATCCACGAATTTACCGACGCCGGTTGCTGGCTGCAGCTTACCTCCGGCTCATTGGCGGGCCGCTTTGGTCCTGTGGCGCAAAGTGTGGCGTTTCAATTGGTCGAAGAGGGCTGGCACTGCATAGCCGCCACCGACGCACACAACCTCACCAGCCGCCCACCTTTGCTCAGCGAAGGCCGTGACGTTTTGCGCAACCGTTATGGCGAAGCGGTCGCCCACAGCATGGTCGTGGAGCGCCCTGGCCAGATCCTCGGGTTGCATTCCGTTTGAGCCCGACCACACCCAACACCCATGTAGCCAACTCGGGCCGTGCAGGTCCGGGCATTTGGTTCGCTGCGGGACTCGCGGGCCTTGCCATTGCGGCTGCCGCCAGCCTGTGGTTTGTGCTGCAAGCCGCCTGGGCGGACGCCAGTTCTCTCAGCGCACGCACAACCGTCACCGGTTGGCGCGAGGGCACAGGCCCGGTCATCACCACTGCGTTATGGGAGCGTGCCCGAGACCAGTTGCAAGGCGCACTGCAAACTGCCCCCGACAACGCCCAATTGCACGACGATCTGGGTTACCTGTATGCACTGCGTTCTCAGGGGATGGGCAGTGTGCCCCTGGATAGTCCTGACTACCCGTTACAGCAAAGCCTCATGGACGAGGCCATCGCCCACTACCGTGCGGCCTGTGCCCTGCGGCCGACTTTTCCCTACACCTGGACCAACCTTGCGCTGTCCAAGCACTACCGCGGCCAGCACGACGACGAGTTTTTGGCCGCGTATGACCACGCTGTGCAATACGGCCACAGCGAGGCCGCCCTGCACATCTCCCTCGCCGAACTAACCTACTCCCAGTGGCACCGCCTCGGCCCCCAGCGCCAACAAGCCTTCGCCAACATGGTGGCCACTGCCAGAGAGTCATCCGGTGTCATGTTCAGGGTCATGGCGCAACGCGCCGGCATCGAGCTGCCCACGCCGTAGCGCGCGGTCCGTATGCAAGCGCCACCCGACCGCCGCTACATGCTTTGTTCCTTGGCCAACTTCTCAAGCAAGTCACGCCACAACCGCACATTGCTGGCACCGCCCTTGCGACTTGAGCCACCTTGCACCCAGAGATCGTCATCGTTGAAACCATAGACCGGCTCCAGATCCGTGCGCTGACTGGCCGGCAGAATTGTGCCGTTGATGTTGTCCAGAATCAGCGGGTCTGCGTCAGGCGTGGGGTAGTAGGCCAGCACCATGTGCGACTCACCCAGCTTGAGTGCCCGCACGTAGGTAATGCGCAGCTTCTCGATTGGCACGCCCATGTCTTTGAGCGACAGGTATTTGCTGATTGAGTAGTCCTCACAATCCCCGCCAAAGCTGCCCAGCGTCTCGCTAGGTGTAGCCCAATAGTCGTCCACACCCCAGTGCTGTGAATCGTTGTAATAGGGCACCTGGTTGAAGAAACCGTTGACTTGCCGCAGGGCAACCGACTCAACCCGGGCAGGGGTGGCACCAGCGGCCTTGTTGTCGCGCACCAGGCGCTGCCAGACCATCATGCGCGGCGTTGCTTCGCGCCCCCACTTTTTGGCCACATAGCTCAAAAAGTTTTCTGAAAAATCTACCAGACCTGCACGCCCCGGCCACGCGGCGGTCCACAGCAGGCAAGCCGCCACTGTGCACCACACCCATCGCCTGCCAAACTGCGCGCTAAACACCATGCCTGCCTTACTCAAGAACTCGGGCAGCCATCTTACCGTGCACTGCAACGTTCCCTGTGCCGGGTGTGGTGTGTCGGGTGTGGTGTGTCAGTTGTGATGCGCCTCACGCCAGCCACCCCGGCGTGTGCGACTAAGGGCGCTCAAAAAACGTTCTTGTTTTCAAGGGTTGCCAACGGCGTCATCACAATGATCTTGATATCCATCCAGATCGACCAGTTTTCCAGGTAAAACAAATCGTGCTTGACCCGGCCTTCCATCTTGTCAATGGTGTCTGTCTCACCCCGGTAGCCGCAAATTTGCGCCCAGCCGGTAATACCCGGCTTTACCTTGTGGCGCAGCGCATAGCGCGGGATCTGCTGCACATACTCATTGTTGTGTGCCAGCGCGTGCGGGCGTGGGCCCACCACCGACATACGGCCCTGCAGCACGTTGAAAAACTGTGGCAGCTCATCCAGACTGGTCTTGCGAATAAACCGCCCGACGCGGGTTACGCGGGGGTCCACTCGTTTGGCCTGTGTCACCGCGCCCACCTCTTCAGCATGCATTGCCATCGAGCGGAACTTGTACACCGTGATCTCTTCCCCATTCCAGCCATTGCGCTTTTGGTGAAACAGCACCGGCCCCTTGGACGACAGCTTCACCGCCAGGGCAATGCACAGCATCACCGGGCTCAGCAGCAGCAGGGCTACCGCCGCCACTGAATAGTCCAGCGCCGCCTTGGTCACCTTGCGACTGCCAAACATCGGCGAGGCTGAAATGTCCACCATCGGAATGCCCACCCGCACACTCATGCCGTGGTTCAAGATTTGGTACATCCGCAAATCGGGCAATAGTCGAATATTGGCTACCGACTGCTGCAGCGCCTGCAACACCGATTCCAGATTGGACTGGTCGCCCATGCTCAGCGCGATCCATATCTCGTCCGGGCGCAACCGCGTGTCCAGTGCGGCAATGTCCTGATCGTCCCCCGGAACCACGGTGCCCACAATGTCAAAACCGCTCCAGTTCGACTTGCCGATACGGCCGCGCACCGTGTCCAGCATGGTGCTGTCGCCATACAAGACGACAGACTTGTGGTGGTATCCCGAGCGGCGCATATGCGCCATGGCAAAAAAAGCCATTGCCCGTGCAACCCACAGGCTCACCAGCGTCAAGAACAACCACGACACTACCCAGATGCGCGAGAACATCCCGGCACTCTTGGTCAGCGCCATCAGCACAATCAGCGCCGTCCAGGTGATCAGCCAGCCCAGTGACACCCGGCCCACCATCGCCGCCAGCGAGCCCCCGGGCCACATGCGGTACATCTTGCCAAAGAATAAGGCGGCAAAAAACGCCACGCCTACCACCAGCAGGCGCTCGCCCGACGGTATATCAACGACTTGCGTATCAAACCCAAAACGGAGGTAGTAGGCCGCCCAGCCACCCGTGCAGACAGCCGCAAAGTCCAGCGTCTGCACTAAAAAATCAGTCATGGACGCGGATTTACGAATAGAAAAACTATTCATGATTGAACTGCATCATCTCAAGGCCTCACCTAGATTAGCGTTACAAGAAACACCCCGCAGACTCTTATTGGCCCGACTGGTGGTGCGCAGACATTGTAGTGTTGAAGTGCACAAAAACCGTTGTTAATTACTCACCAAAATTGCGGCGTGCCTGGTGATCGGTCACGCCACGCACTGGATGGTTTGCACTTACAAATCGGTGCCGCGCAGAGTGTCGTATGCGGTCGAAATCCCAGAGTCACGGGCGGCAGCTGCCTGGAGTGGTGCAGGGCGGGTTTGGGGGTAGGGGGTCGGCATCTGGCTGTCTTGAAACGCAACCGAGTCTTCCCACAGTGACCAATCTGCCTCGTCGTTTCCTTCTGTCACTTCAGCGTTTGGCAGCGGCGGCAGATGGTCGAAGTTTCGGCGTACCACCGCAGTGCGGCTGGTCATGGGTTCGCGGTGCGGTGCCGCAGCCTTGACTGAAATGCGGCGCTTTAAAAAGCCGAACATATTTTTTCCTCCCTGTGCCGTTGATTGGCATTTTTTTGACTTGAAACATTGTTGCGCGTGTTGCGGACCGAGTCCATCCCCAAAACAGGGGAGTTGTCACACTCGCTGACTAGAATGAAACTGTTGAGGGCAAAAAATAACACCACGCCCGCGCAATAAGGGAGCGACAACAATGACCAAAGGCATGATTCTGGCCGCCGGGCAAGGCACTCGGGTGCGCCCACTGACCAAAGACTTACCCAAACCCATGGTGCCCATTCTGGGCAAGCCGGTGATGGAGTACCTGATTGAGCACATGGCCCGCCACGGCGTGCGCGAGATCATGATCAACGTGGCCTACCTTCACCGCAAGATCGAGCACTACTTTGGCGACGGCCACCGCTGGGGCGTGGAAATTGGCTACTCATACGAGGGCGCGCTCGACCATGGTGACATCGTGCCCAAGCCCCGCGGCTCGGCCGGTGGCATTCGTCACATTCAGGATTTTTCAGGCTTCTTCGATGAAACCACCCTGGTGCTGTGCGGTGATGCGCTGATTGACCTGGACATTGGTGCTGCCGTGCACGAGCACAAAACCAAAGGGGCCGTTGCCAGTGTGGTGTCGCTTGAGGTGCCGCGCGATCAAGTCCAGTACTACGGCATTGTGGTGCCCGACAAAGACGGGCGGGTGCAATCTTTCCAGGAGAAACCTGCACCCGAAGAAGCCAGGTCCACGCTGGCCAGCACCGGCATCTACTTGATGGAACCCAGCGTTATTGACCTCATACCCAAGGGGCAAAACTTTGACATCGGGTCCCAACTGTTCCCCTTGCTGGTTGAAAAACAAATGCCGTTCTTTGTACAAAACCGGTTCTTCAACTGGATTGATATCGGCCGGGTGAGCGACTACTGGTCCGTATTGCAGCGCGTGCTGAGGGGCGAGGTGGCCCACATGAACATGCCCGGGCGCGAGGTCCGCCCCGGCGTGTGGGTGGGGCTTAACACCCGCATCGACTGGGATCATGTGCACATTGAAGGGCCGGTCTATATAGGCTCGAGTGTCAAGATCGAGCCCGGCGCACGTATCACCGGCCCCACCTGGATCGGCCACGGCAGCCACATTCGCACCGGGTCCACGGTCACGCGCAGTGTGCTGTTTGACTACACCCGCATCGGCGAGAACATGGTGTTTGACCAGATGGTGGTGTCGCCGGAATACTGCGTGCACAGCAACGGTGACACCATGTACCGTGGTGACGACAACTGCAGTTTGCGCTGGAGTGATGCACGGGCTTAATGCACATTTGCGGCGGGTTGCCATCAAGAAGTGTGGTATTTACAGAACTTGTTGGTTTGCAGCTGCCTAGATTTTGGGTGCCTGTGGTATCCTGCCGGCACATATAAATTTTACTCAGGGGGTTTCATGAAAAAACTAGTAGTCGTGGCAGCAGCCATTGCTTGCAGCGTTCCGGCCTTTGCGTTCACCGCAGGTCAAAGTCAGACCGATATCAACAAAGAAGTTGCCGGTCGCGTAGACAAAAAACAAACCCTCGAGAGCATTGCCGCAAATGCAAAGTCCGCAGGCGTGGTGGTAAACCCCATTGCCTTGGCCCTGACTTTTTACGGCAGCTTTGAAGCCGTGTTGGCTGGCCTGATGGATGCCGGCTACAACGCCGCTGATGCCGTGAATGCAGTGGCCGCTGCAGGTGGCAACCGCGCCACGCTGGTTTCCACCGCGATCAGCAAGGGCGCTGACCCAACCGCCATCACTGCGGCTACCGCAGCTGGCGCCCCTAATAACGCCAATAACGCTAACAATGCAGGCAACGCAGGTGTGGCTGGCTTTACCGGCTTTTCCGGTAACGCGTTCAGCGCATCACGCGCATCCACCGTGGGTGGTGCCGGCAAGTCCAGCGTTAGCAAGAGCTAATCCGGGCAGGGCCTTACGTCACTCGCAAAATGGCAGCTTAGGGCTGCCATTTTCGTTGGTGCAATTCGCATATTGTTAGTCTGATGACGCTATGAGCACTTCGCGCACGCCCATCGCACACACCCGACACGACCGCACTGATGCAGTCCATGACGGGGGTGTGTTTGTGGGCCTTTTGTGTCTGCTGGTATGGGCGCCGCTGCCCTTGGGCAGCAACCGCGTGTGGGCGATTGGCCTCTTGCTCATCGCCGCAGTTGCCCTGCTGGGCTGGGCGCTGTGGGCATGGCGTGGCCACTATCAACTGATGCAAGCGCGCCTGGCGGCTTTTCGCGTACCCGTGGGCCTGCTGGGCGCAATGGTTGCGCTGTCATGGCTCCAGGTAATCCCCTTGCCGGTTGAGTGGGTGCAGGCCATCTCACCAACGTCTGCCATGGCGCAGGCAGGCGCTGACAGCATGACGCTGTCGGTTGATGTGTTTCAGTCACAGCTGATGGCGGGGCTTTCCTTCACCTACCTGTGCGTGTTTCTAGTGGCCGTGTTGTGCGTGCGTACCGGCGCCCGGCTCGACACTGTGGCCCAGGTTCTGGTGTGGAGTGGGGTGCTGCAGGCGGTCATCGGTGCTGTGCTGTTCTCGGTGCATGCCAAATACACTCTTTTCTTTGTAGACCAGCTGCACGATCGCATGAAGGGCACCTTCGTGTATCACAACAGCATGGCTGGCTACCTGTGCATGTGTCTGTCGGTAGGGGTTGGTTTGATGCTGGCCCGCCTGGGCGACAGCCCGCCCATTGCGCCAACCTGGAAGGCACGGCTCACAGCAGCGGTTGCGTTTGTGCTGAGCCCCAAGATGCGCCTGCGCATGTTGCTCATCATCATGGTCATTGCCCTGGTGCTGACCCGCTCGCGCATGGGCAACACCGCATTCTTTGTGGCCATGCTGGTGGTGGGGCTGGCCGGTGTGGTGCTGGCGCGCAAAACGGCACCCCAAACCATTGCGCTGATCATCAGCCTGATCGTGATCGACGTGTTAATTGTCGGCACCGGTGTCGGGCTTGAAAAAGTGGTGGAGCGTATTCAAGAAACCGACCTGACCGATGCAACCGGCGGCAAGGCAGAGTCGGTTCAGGCGCGCACCGAGGCCGCCCGCACCGCCATTGCGCTGGTGAAAGACTATGCGCTGGTGGGCAGTGGCGGCGGCAGTTTTTACAACGTGTTCCTGAGCTACCGCACGCCCGAGTATGGCTACACCTATGTCGACCACACCCACAACGACTATGTCGAAATTGCGTCCGACTTCGGCTTGATAGGGCTGGGCATTCTGGGCTCGCTGGTGGCCCTGACGCTGGCCACCGTGCTGCGGGTCATGGCCCGGCGCCGCTCGGTTTTGCCGTGGGGCGTGGCGTTTGGTGTGGCGATGGCCATTGTGGGTTTGCTGCTGCACAGCACGGTGGACTTCAACTTGCAAATTCCGGCCAACGCCATGACCATCGTCGTCATTCTGGCCATGGGCTGGATCGCCAGCGAACTGCCCTCCAAAAGGCGCCGCAGAAAAACATCTGAAGTGCAAGCCCCAGCATGACCGTGCGCCGCCAAATCTTTTTGGTGTTGTCGGCCCTGTTCCTGGCCGTGCTGGCTGCGGTGCTGGCCGTGTCGGTGGTGGGCACCCGCCAGTACCTCGAGCAGCAACTGGCCTCCCATGCGCAAGACGCCGCCACCGCCATATCGGTCACACTGGGGCAGGCGCTGGGCAAGGGCGACACCGTGCTGGCAGAGGCGCAGGTGCACAGCGTGTTTGACCGGGGCTACTTCAAACGCATCGCGGTGCTCGGGCCAGACCGCCAGCCCATCGTGAACCGCGAATTGCCCGAAGAGATCAACGGCGTGCCGCTCTGGTTTGTGCGCCTGGTGCCAATCGTCACCACCACCGGCGAGGCCTTTGTGGGTTCGGGCTGGCGCCAACTGGGCAAAGTGCTGGTGGACAGCCAGCCCACCTTTGCCTACCAGCACCTGTGGACCACCGCCATGGAGCAAATGCTCTGGCTGCTGGTTTTTTATGCGACAGCACTGCTGCTCATGGGCTGGGTGCTGCACTACATCTTGCTGCCACTCAAGGCCATTGAAAAGACCGCAAACGACGTGCAAGCCAAAAAGTTTGAGCAAATTGCACTGCGCCCACGCGCGCCCGAGCTGGCCAGCGTCGTGGTCGCCATGAACCAGATGTCGCGCCGGGTGGGCGAGATGCTGGATGCCGAGGCGGCCCGGGCAGAAGGCCTGCGCAAACAAGCCTACGACGACGAACTGACTGGCCTTGCCAACCGCCGCGGCTTTGAGTTGCAGTTGGTCGAGTTGCTGCACGGCGAGAGCCAGTTTTTGCTGGGGGCGGTGGTTGCCGTCGAGATTGACGACATGCGCCTCCTCAACCGCCAACACGGCTTTGCCGCAGGCGAGCACATCATGCGTGCGCTGGCCACTGCGGCCAAAGCGGTGTTTGCACAGGGCGGGTTGACCATTTTGGCGCGCAGCAACGAGTTCAGCTTCAGCTTCTTGCTGGCCGACCTGACCCACGAGCAAGCGACCGAGCAAGCAACCGAACTGCGCCGGCGCACCCTGGCACAGCTGGCAGACTTCGCCCCCGCCAAAATGGTTGGCATCAATACGGGCGTGGCCTTCTTCCGCCAGAGCGACACGCGCTCCGATGTGTTTGCGCGGGCCGACCTGGCCGTAGAGTCAGCACGCCAATCCGACCGCAATGGCTTTGTCGTGCTGCCCGATGCGCATGACGAAAACTCTGCCCTGGGGTCATTTGGCTGGCGCACATTGATCCAATCGGCACTGCACGAGAACCGCTGGCGCCTGGTGCGCCAACCCGTCGTTCACCTGCGCGATGTCAGCGCACTGATTCACGCCGAGTGCATGGCCCGCCTGGTCGACGCACATGGCGAACTGGTGCCCGCGTCCAGCTTCATGCCCATGGCAGCGCGCCACCGCCTCATGCCGGATGTAGACCGCGCCATGGTCACCCTGGCCCTGGAGCGCTTGCGTGACCAAGAGGCAAACTCAAGCGCCACCACCACCACCACCACCACCACCACGCTGGCCATCAACCTGTCACCCCAAAGCATTGGCGATGCCGAGTTCGTCGCCTGGCTGTCAGAGCAACTGGCGGCTCTGGCCAATGGTGCCAAGCGTGTTGCGCTGGAGGTGTCTGAGTTTGGTGCCTTGCGCAACAGTGCGGCCCTGGCCAGTGTGCGCCACATGGCACGGCAGCACGGGGTGGCGTTTGGCATTGACCACTTCGGGTTGGGCCCGCAAGCGGTGCAAATGCTGCGGGACGTGGTGCCCGACTATGTCAAGCTCAGCGGTGCCCTGTCGCAAGAACTGGTGGCGCAAGCCAGTAGCAACGCACTGCTGGTTTCATTCGTCACACTGGCCCATTCGCTGGATGTCATGGTCATCGCGCAGCAAGTGGAAACGGCCGAGCAGGCCGCTGCCTTGTCCGCAGCCGGAGTGGACGGTGGGCAGGGCTACTACTTCGGCGCACCGCAATAGCCAACCCCCACGTTGCCTGCCCCGGTCAGCCACGGCCGCTTTTGGTGTGGACACTGCGGTGTGGCTATTTGGTTCGCGTGTGGACGACGGTAAAAAAGGTGGCGACATTGACCTGCTGGTGCGCCCCAGCGCCGATGCGGCAGAACAGCCATTTGCCAAAAAAATCAAAATGCTCAGCCTGCTTGAGCG
>JAIPDC010000044.1 GCA_021737865.1 Rhodoferax sp. | reverse complement strand
CCCAGCCAGGGTGGGTTGGGCAACCCGCTACATTGACCACGGGCAGCCCCGAGCGGCTGCGCCATGGCGCTCCCAGCAAGCCGCCGGCCTGATCGCCCTCGTACTGCAAGCCGCAGGCGTCGGTGGGGTTGGCACCCCCGGCCGTGATGCCACCAAAGGCGGCGCAACTGCCCACGGCCAGCACGTTATGCGCCACACCACACAGCCGCTCCACCCAGTGCAGCATCGATTGCCCCGTGCCCGCCAGCATGTGAAAGCGCCCGCTGCCGTGTGGGCCGCGCAAGATAGCGCCTTCGATGCACAGCACGTCCAGCTCCATCGTGCCATTCAGGCAATCTTCCAACACCTGCAAACACTCCTGCCCCGACTCCAGCGAGAAAGCCGGGTGCCACAATAAGTTCACTCCCATTTGGCGCAGCAGGCCGTGGAAGTCTGAGGTGTCCGCACACAGCAGTGACATGCTGCATCCGCCGCATCCGCCGGATTGCAGCCAGAGCACATTAAGCATCGTCGTGCCCTTCCAGTCCAAAGCGCGCCAGCTTCTGGCGCAAGCCGACGCGCGACAAGCCCAGTTCCTTGGCCGCATGGGTCTTGTTCCAGTGCAGGCGCAGCATGGTTTCGCGCAGAATAACGGCCTCCATGGCATCGATGCGCTCTTGCAGGCTGCCGCTTTGGGGCAGCGCGTGCTTGCCGTTAGTCGAAGGAATATTGATGCCGCATTGCCCGTAGAGCACGCGCTGCGAGAACGCGCTCGCCCCAACCACCTTCCCGTCGGACAGCGCCACGGCCCGGTAGATTTCATTTTTCAGTTCGCGGATATTGCCCGGCCAAGCGTAGGCCAGCAAATTGGCTTGCACGTCTTTGGCAAAGCGCACCTGGGGTCGATCCAGCTCCTGCGCGGCCCGCGCCAGCAGCATGTCGGCAATGGGCAAAATATCGGCGCTGCGTTCGCGCAACGGCGGCACCGATAGCGTGATGCCGGCTATGCGGTAGTACAGGTCTTCCCGGAAACGCCCCGAGCGCACGTCCTGCTCCAGGTCCCGGTGGGTGGCGGCAATTACCCGTACATTGACCAGCACAGGGCGGCTGGCGCCGACCGGACGCACTTCGCCCTCCTGCAGCACGCGCAGCAGCTTGACCTGGAAGGCAGGCGATGTGTCGCCAATTTCATCGAGAAAAATGGTGCCGCCGTCGGCCCGCTGAAACAGGCCAACATGGTCCTCAAAGGCGCCGGTAAACGAGCCGCGCTTGTGCCCAAACAGTTCCGACTCAAGCAGCGTGTCGGTCATGGCGGCGCAGTTCTCCATGACGAAGGCCCGCTCGCAGCGGGGGCTGGCGTAGTGGATGCCGCGCGCCAGCAGCTCCTTGCCGGTGCCTGATTCGCCGGTCACCAGCACCGACAGGTCGTAGCGGGCCACGCGGGCCGCCATCTCGCACACGGCATTGAGCGGGCTGCTCTCCGAGCGCTCCATGCTGTCAAAGTCAAACGCGGCGCGTGCCGTGGCCAGCGTCTCGGTGCCGCGTCGGCGCAGCACGGGGGCGCTGGTGCGCAGTTCCAGGTTCAGGCGCTGGGTCTGCATTTGCAGGCTGCGCGCCTCGGCCGCCTTGGTCGCGGTGGACAGCAGGTGCTCGGGCGACCAGGGCTTGAGCACGTACTGGTAAATGCCCGCGTCATTGATGCCGGCAATGATGTCCTGGGAATCGGTATAGCCGGAGATGATGATGCGCACGGTGTCGGGCCACAACTCGCGCACTTCTTTCAGGAACTTGACGCCACTGGTGCCGGGCATGCGCTGGTCGCACAGGATCACGCTCACCTCGTGGCGCTCCAGCAGGCCGCGCGCTTCATCGGCGGAGCTGGCCGTCAGGATGCGAAAGTCTTCTTCCAGATTGCGGCGTATGGAGTCCAGCGAACGGGTCTCATCGTCCACCACCAGCACCAGTGGCAGCGAATCGTGAGGGTCGGGTAATGCGGGCGGGGACATTAAATTGCTCTTATTTTGATAGTGGCTTGCGCAGTGTTGACGCGGGCTAGAGGCTGTTTTATCTATGAATTGCCAGGTGGCGCGGGGTCCAGGCATGCGGCTTGCGATAGACAAAATGGTGCCGCGCCACGTGGTAGCTGGGGTCGAGGCCGTAAAAGTTGCGGTGCATGCGTTGCAGTTCCTCGACGCGGTAGTCGGCCAGCGGTTTGTGGGCCTCGTCCTGTTCCCGTTGCGCCTGCTTTTGCGCTAGACGCTGAGCCAGATTATGCGGCGCTGCCAGGGCCAGGCTATGCTCCAAAACCAGTGCTCCAAAGTCCTTTGCGCCCTCGCCAAAGCAGGCGTCCAGCAGGCCGCGTGATACGGCATCAGCGGCGGACAGCGGCAGACGCTCCCGCATCAGCGCGCGGCTGGCGGCTTCGCCGATGCGCCGGGGCAGGGAATAGGTCCAGTACTCGGAACCGTAGAGATTGCCCATGTTTTTGTAATGCGGATTGAGTATCACGCCCGCATGCGCCCACACCACGTCGGCGGCCAGCGCCAGAAAGCAGCCACCGGCGCCCGCATTGCCGTGCAGGGCCGCCACGGTGATGCGGTCGGTGAGCGTGAGGACTTCCAGCGCAGCATCGTCCATGGCGTTGATGGTGCGCCACGACGCATCGGCGGCACTGTCCCCCGCCACACGCTGGGCTGCCTCGATGTCATGGAGGTGAATGCCGTTGGAAAAGAACTCCTGACCACCGGCCAGCACCAGCACCTGCGTGGACCGCGTGCGCACCCAGCGCAAGGCATCGCGTAGCCGCAGGCACTGGCGCTCGGACATGGCGCCATTGTGGAATTCAAAATCGAGCCAGCCTACACATGCACCAGCGGGACCGAATTCGCGGTAGCGCAGTTCGTCCCACTGGCCGTCCTCGCGCATCAGGGGCACAGGCAGTTCCGGCAGAGCGGTGGATTGGGTGGCGAACACGCGGTTGGCGGCTAGCTTGAGCACGTTGACGGCTGGGGACTGTGGGGGTGTGGGCTGGGTTGGCGTGGCATCGTCCTCTTTGCGCACATGGCCTATCCAGATGGCGCCGTCTACGGTGCGGCGCAGCAGGGCGGGGCCGCGACGGGCTAGCACGGTGCCGGGTTCGCTTTCTGAAAACACGGCGATGATTTGCGCGCTGGCGGGGTGGGCGTCGAACAGGCGGCAGGGGTGGTTGAACAGGGCATCCAGTACGCCGGGGGAGCCGTCGGCGGCGGCGATTTTTTGGAGGATGGTTTGGGTGGTGTCGCTGGGCCAGTTGATGCGTCTTATTTCTTGGCGCATTGGGGGGTTCCAGGTGCCGGGTGTGATTGCGGCTGAGTTGGTGTGCCCCGGTTTATTGGGGTCAGAGTCCTGGACTTTGGGTTTTGCCAAAATGATTTGCCCGTTGGGCAACCCTTCGGGCCGCTGCGCGGTCATATTGGAATCCGACCCCAAAAAACCTACTGCTGTTGGTTGCAAGCTGCCGGGCATGAACCGCTGCAAGGCGCGCAGCACGGCCTGCACGGCGGCGTGGGTTACTTCGCGGCGGTAGAGGCTGGATTTGGTTGCGCCGGGGCGCATCGCAAATGATTCCCAGGCCCACATCTCGCCGGCGTCCATATCTTCCACCGCCTGCAATACCGTCACGCCCCAATGCGCATCGCCGCGGTGAATGGCCCAATCCAGCGCGCTGGGGCCACGGTCACCGGGGATGCCGGGGTGAACCACCAGACACACGGTGCGAGCCCAGACCGCCTCCGAAATGCGGCGTTTCAAAAAAGTCGCCAGCACCACGTCGGGCTTGAACAAGATCACAGCTTCCTCGGTGACGGCGTCCGCAATGTCCAGCTCCACCGACACCACGTGGCCCTGGGCACGCAGCACACCGAACAGCCGCTGGGTCAGGCTGTTGAAGCTGTGGGAAAGTAGCAGGATGCGCATCAGCAAATACGTGGCAACTGTTCGCCGCTGAGCCAATCCACCACCCGCCGCCCGCCGAATTTGGTATTCATCTGGACAAAGCAATGGCTGTCCTGCGTGACGGTGCCAATGCGTTGCGCGCCTTGCCCCAGCGGATGCGCATGCATGGCGGCCAGCAGGGTGTCGGCCACCTCGGGCGCACAGATGGCAATCAGCTTGCCTTCGTTGGCCACGTACAGCGGGTCCAGGCCCAGCAGCTCGCAGGCCGCCTCCACCTGCGGCAGCACCGGGATCAAAGCTTCCTCAATGGTCATACCGACTTGTGATTGCGTGGCGATTTCGTTGAGCGTGGTTGCCAACCCGCCGCGCGTGGGGTCGCGCAGCACGTGCAGGGCGGCGGGGTCGCTCAACGCCTGCAGCATGGCCTGCACCAGGGTGTGCAGGGCGGCGGTGTCAGACACAATTGCGGTTTCGAACTCCAGCGATTCGCGCAGCGACATCACCGCCACGCCGTGCTCACCCACCGTGCCCGAGACCAGAATCACATCGCCTGCTTTTGCCTGGCGCCCATCGATGCACAGGCTGTTCCGGACCACGCCCACGCCGGTGGTGCTGATGAACACCCCGTCGCCCTTGCCCTTCTCCACCACCTTGGTGTCGCCGGTCACGATGGGCACGCCGGCCTCGCGCGCCGCCGCCGCCATGGATTCCACAATGCGCTTTAGATCGGCCAGCGCAAAGCCTTCTTCCAGAATAAAACTGGCCGCCAGGTACAGCGGCCTGGCCCCCGACATGGCCACATCGTTCACCGTGCCATGCACCGACAGGCAACCAATGTCACCACCCGGAAAAAACAGCGGCGAAATGACATGCCCATCAGTAGCCATCACCAGGCGCCCGCCGGCGGGGAGCGGCAGCAGCGCCCCATCGTGCCCCTGCCGCAGATACTCATTGTCAAAAGCCCGCGCAAACAGCTCATCCACCAACTGCGCCGCAGCCCGCCCCCCCGCACCATGCGTCATGTCGATATGCCCATGCTTGAAATCAATAGGCCGCAAATAGTTTTTCTTAGGATTCATAGTTGTCACTCAGTTGGCCAAGGCCAGGAACTCATTCACTAAAAAAAGTTAGCCAAATAGGGCAGTTAAGCTCCCCCGCGCCCGGCGGGGCGAGGGGGCTGGGGGGAGTGGGGAATTGCGCTCAAGCAACATCCCTAAACCTCCCATACGAGTAATGCGCCGCACAAGCCCCTTCATTCGACACCATGCAAGACCCCATAGGGCTCTCCGGCGTGCACACCGTACCAAACAGCTTGCAGTCGGCCGGGCGTTTGACCCCGCGCAGGATGGCACCGCATTCGCATTGCTTGTGGTCGGGCACGCTGGCGTAGTGCAGATCAAACTTGCGCTCGGCATCCCATTCGGCAAACGCCGGGCGGATCTTGAGTGCGCTGTAGGGCACCTCGCCCAGGCCGCGCCACTCAAAGCTCTCGCGCAATTCGAACACCTGCGACACCAGGTTTTGCGCGGCCAGATTGCCGTCGCGGGTCACCACCCGCGAGAATTCGTTTTCCACCACGGCTTGCCCCGCATTGACCTGGCGCACCAGCATCAAAATGCCTTGCATCACGTCCAGCGGCTCAAACCCGGTGATCACCACCGGCTTGCGGTACTCCTCGGCAAAGTGCTCATAGGGCTGCGAGCCGATGATGATGCTCACATGCGCCGGCCCGATAAAGCCGTCAATCGGCACGGTGCCTAGTTCGCGCACTTCGGCCGACTCCAGAATGTGGGTGATGGCAGACGGGGTCAACACATGGCAGCACAGCACGCTGAAATTCTTGACGGCACGCGCCGCCGCATCGCGGATGACCAGGGCGGTAGGCGGCGTGGTGGTCTCGAAACCGATGGCAAAAAACACCACTTCCCGATCCGGGTTTTGCTCGGCCAGCTTGAGCGCGTCGGAAGCCGAATACACCATGCGGATGTCGGCACCGCGCGCCTTGGCCTTGATCAGCGACAGGCCGTCTGACGCGGGCACGCGCATGGTGTCGCCATAGGTGCACAGCATTACGCCACGGTCCAGGGCGAGGCGGATCGCAAGATCCACGCGGCCAATCGGCAACACGCACACCGGGCAACCTGGCCCGTGGATCATGCGCACATTGGCGGGCAGCATGTCGGCAATGCCATAGCGCGAAATGGCGTGCGTGTGTCCGCCACAGAACTCCATGAAGTTGTAGGCCACATCGGGGCGGACTTCGGCGGCGATGTTGGCAGCGATGTGGCGCGCGCCGTCACCATCGCGAAATTCGTCGATGTATTTCATGGCAGGGCTTCCGACTGCGCCAGTTCGGCAAACAGCGCCAGCGTGCGCTCTGCCTCCTCGGGGTCGATCTTGCCGATGGCGTAGCCCACATGGATGATCACGTAGTCGCCCACCTGCGCGTCGTCCACCAGATCAATGGACACCTCCTTGCGCACACCAGACAAATCAACCATGGCGCGCATGCCGGGCAAGAGTTCCACCACACGGGCGGGAATGGCTAGACACATGATGGGATCCTTTTTGTGCTATACAAATAGTAGCTGCTTGCGCCTATTCTGCAGGGGCTACGGCTTGTTTTAATGTTGATGTTCCCGCAGTGCAGGGTTGGTGCGCAGAGGCCAAAATTTGGCCTGACATGGCACGCATCATCGAAGTTAGGCATCATTATTGGCTCTTGGCCCGGCACTTGCCGGCTTCTGTGGCAAGGCCTTTGTGGCGGCCCGTTTGCCGAGAGCCCATATGCAGAGCAAGAGCAGTGCGCCCCCAAACCACTGAATAGCATCCAGGCGCTGTCCGAGCAATACAGACGACAGGATTACAGCAGTCAGAGGTTCAAGTAGTGTCGCAACGGTTAGCGCTGTCGGCTTTAGACGGGCTGCGCCCCAGCTGAACGCTAGCAGCGCGAGAGCTGCAGTCACGACGCCGAGATAGAGAAACCAAGCTTGCGGCGGAACGTCAACTGGCCATGAGAACGGGCGATACAACCCAAAGAGCCCCATTGCAGCAGCAGCAACAACAGTCAAGCACGCAGTGGCGGGACCAGCGCCGAGCGCAATGGAAATTCGACCGCTGATCATGGAGAAACCGGCGTACAACAGTGCCGAGCCGACTGAGAAAAAGACACCGAGTAGCGTGTTACTCGAACTGCTGCCAGAAGGCGTAGGGCTGTGCTCCACGACTATGAGTACAGTTCCGGCGATAGCTCCCAGGACTATCAGTAGAAGTTTCAAATCGGCTTGCTCTTGTCGCCTCGCGACAGCTATGGCGGTGACAATGACCGGAGGAAGGCAGAGAGCGATCAACGTCGGCACGGCTGCTCCCATCTGTTCGATCCCGAGGAACCACAGCAGGACGTAGCCCGCCATAGCCACGCCGGCCGTGAGTACGGTCAGGAGCACTGGGCGAAGTCGGACCAACGAGATGCTCCCTCCAAAGACGGCCAGGAGTACGGCCGCTCCGACAACGAAACGCCAGAACGAGATGTTGGCGGGTGTGAAGCCATGCTCCTCGACGAGCACATTCACAACCAACGCGCCAGTGCCCCAGAGGACGCCCGCACCACAGGCGGCGACGAACGCCAAGCCTGCGGATGAGGAATGGGGAGCTGATGCTGACGTATGAGTGATCATTGATTTTTGGTGGCTAACGTGATGTGTCCGAGTCACTACTCCCAAGGTAGGCGAACAAATATGCTGGCTGGTGAATGACTTCGTTGACTGCTTTCGCTGTCGATGGAGCTCAGGTTATTCTTCTCAATCGTCACAAATTTGCTATTCATTTAGTAGCTCCCTACGTACATTCCACGAGCGCTACAGCCATATTTTGATGTTGCGTTGTGCCACACCACGCGGGTCAACCTGTTAGCCCGCTCACTCATAGTGGGTCCACATTCGCAGTACACGGACGGTCCTCTGATTGGTGAATACCTCGTAAACCAGTCGGTGCTGGATGTTGATGCGGCGCGAGTACGCGCCAGCGAGGTCGCCGACCAGTCTCTCAAATGGCGGTGGGTTCTGCAGTGGAGCGTTGGCAAGAATCGCAAGCAGCTCTTGCGCCTTTGGCTTGAGACCGCTGGCCGCAATCTTCTTCGCATCCTTGACTGCCTGCTTGGCAAAAACGACCTCCCAGGTCACCACTTCAGGGCCTTCGGACTTTTTGCTAACGGCTCCGCCATACCTGTCTTGATGGATTCGCGCATGCCCGGCACCGCAAGCAAGTACAAGGTTTCTTGAATTGCACTCCAGTCTTCAGCCGACAGCAAAACAGCACTTGTTCGCTTTCCTGAAATGATGACCGGTTGATGGGACGCTGCCGTCTCATCAATGATTCGGTACAAATTGGCGCGGGCTTCGCTGGCGGTAAGTGACTGCATTTGGGTCTTCCTCAGAATTGAATCTAATGGTACGCACTTGCGTACGTACTGTCAATGCACGGTCCGAACACAGAATCGCGGGCCACAACCCAGGCCTGGCCTAGCGCCAGCCCGGCGTCGCCGCACGACAGGCTCCTGGTTTGCAGCACATTCAAACCCGCCGACTCCAGTTGTGAAACGATGCGCTGGGTCAGGATGCGGTTGAAGAAACAACCGCCGCCCAAGGCCACATCACGCACTTGATGGGTGTGTGCTTGGGCTACTGCGTGGGCGCACAGGGCATCGGCCAACGTCAGGTGAAAACGCGCGGCGGCTTCATCGACCACGGCGGGGTCGTGCCGGTCAGCGGCGATCAGCGTGGAGAGCAGCAGGGGCCGCACATCGATTTGGCCGTCCGGGGTCACACACCAGTCGCAAGCGCGGACTTCCAGATTGTGGGACTGCAGATGGCGCGTCGCGGCCTGCTCCAGTGCGATGGCCGCTTGCGCTTCGAACTCCTGCCGCAGGCTCAAACCCAGCAAACCGGCCACCGCGTCAAACCAGCGCCCGGCGGCCGTGGTTTGCGGGCAATTCAGGCCACGCTGCAGCATGGTGTGGATGGTGCGTGCCGCTTGCGCGCCTACGGTCGGGGCAAAGCGCGGAACGATCTGCTCTGCCATCCCACACGCGTGCAGCGTAGCCGCGGCCATGCGCCAGGGCTCGCGTGCGGCTACGTCGCCGCCGGGCAAGGCCAAGGGGCTGAGATGACCGACGCGCGCGCACTTTGCGCCATCGACCAGCAGCACTTCACCACCCCAGGCCAGGCCATCCGTGCCCAGCCCCACGCCATCCAGCGCGATGCCAATCACCGGGCGCGCCATGTCGTGAAGTGCACCGTGCTCGGCCAGAACCGCCGCAATATGGGCATGGTGGTGCTGCACGGCAATGGCGCTGACCCCGTGTTCGTGCGCCAGCCGCAGGGCCAGGTGGGTGCTGAAGAAATCCGGGTGCAGGTCATGGGCCACGGCATCGATGCGCCCGCCCGCCTGCGCCAGCAGCGCACGCACGGATTGCTCCAGCGCTTCGCAGGCCGTGGGGTCAGACAGGTCGCCATGCTGCGCGGACCACAGCGGCTTGAGAGGCACCCCTGTGTCGAGCAGGCAGGAGGCGTTTTTCAGGAACGCGCCGCAGGCCAGGATGCGCGCCATGGCCGAGCTATACCGCCGACTTGAGTTGCGCCAGTTCCGCTTCCAGCTGGGCAATGCGGGCTTGCCTGGCTTGCTGGTCATCGTGCGCGTGTCGGTCCGCCGGAACGTCCAGCAGCCAGTCCAGCCAGGCCTGCATGCCTTCACCCGTGGTGGCGGACAGCTCCAGGATGGTGATGCCGGGGTTGACCCGGCGCGCGTAGTCCTTGCAGCGCGCCACGTCAAAGCTCAGGTGCGGCAGCAGGTCGACTTTGTTGAGGATCATCAGCTGGGCAGCGGCAAACATGTCGGGGTATTTGAGTGGTTTGTCCTCGCCCTCGGTGACCGAGAGGATGGCAACCTTGGCCTCTTCGCCCAGGTCCCACAGCGCCGGGCACACCAGGTTGCCGACGTTCTCGATGAACAGCAGCGACTGCGGGGCATGGTGGTGATCGTGTTCGTGATGGTGGTGGCCATCATGGGAGTGTTCATGAGGATGCGCATGGGCGTGATCGTGTGGATGCCCATGCTCGTGGCTGTGCAGTTGTGCGTAGGCTCTTGCCACCATTGGCGCGTCCAGGTGGCAGCCCTTGCCGGTGTTGACCTGGATGGCGGGCGCGCCGGTGGCGCGGATGCGTTCGGCATCAAAGCTGGTCTGCTGGTCGCCCTCAATCACTGCCACGGCCAAGCTGGGCGCGTGTGTTTTCAGCGCATGGATGGTGGCGCACAGCAGCGTGGTCTTGCCCGATCCGGGGCTGGACACCAGGTTGAGGGCCCGCACGCCATGCGCGGCAAAGTGCGCGCGGTTTTGCCTGGCTACTGTGTTGTTGGCGCCCAGCACATCCTCTTCGATCTTGATGGTGCGCTGTTGCGTCAAACCGGGCACCGACACCCGGGCCGCACCCGCTCCGAAGTTCAGGTCGCCGGTGGTGGGGTGAACTTCAGGACTTGAATCCTGTTTGCTGGTTCCGGTGCTGTTACAGCCGCAGACGACACACATGGCATTTTCCTTTGTTGTTCGGGAATCAGTTTATTCAACCTGCATATCCACTACCCGCAGCTCGGTACCGCCGGTGGCTTGGAGCTGATAACCACCGCAGATCGGGCAAGCATCCAGTCGCGAAGTAATTTCGACACTCTGCGCACATGGCAGGCACCAAGCATCGCCGGGTGGTTGATTGATTTCGATGCTGGCGCCCGCCAATAGGGGGTTGGCAGCTATGCAATTAAGAGCAAAACGCAGCGACTCGATTTCGACTCCGGCCAGCGCGCCAACCTCCAGCCGCAGTTGTGTGATGCGCTCAAACGGGTCACGCTCGCGGGTTTGCTCCAGCACGCGCAGTATGCCCTCGGCCAGACTGAGTTCATGCATGGGGAATTTCCTGAATGTTGACACTGCATTGCACACATGGATCGTACGCCGATGCGAGGCACCATGCAGCGGGCGCATCATCAGGCTTGAGCTGTGTCAAAGCCTGTGCCAGGGCACCATCCGGGTGGAAGTTCCACTCCGTGGGTGCCAGCACGCGGTAGTCCTGCACCCGGTGCTGCTCGTCCAGCTGCACCCAGTGCAGCAGCAAGCCGCGCGCCATTTCGCACCAGGCAATGGCCTGCCCGTCGCCCAGAGGCAAAGCGCCGCTGCTGAGCAGGGCGACAGTTGGCTCGGTCGGTGCGGAAATCAGCTCCAGCATTTCTATCCAACGCGCCTGCAAGCGACTCCAGGCGCTGGTGATGGCTGGCGCGGTTTGCCGCTGGCGCAGGCGGCTCCACACGCCGGTTTCGGCACAAGCCCCCTGCCACTGCGGGCGCAGAGCAAAGTCGGGGTCGGCGGCCAGGGCAGTGGCGATGGTGCGCAGGTTCGCGGCTTGTTGGACGGGGTTTGTATCGAGCACATCCAGCGTGCGGGTGCCCGGCTGCAAAGCCTGTGCGGTGGCTTGCCACTGGGCCAGGCATTGCAGGGGCGTGCACGGGGTCGCAGACTTCAGCCATTCCCGCATTTGCTGCCGTTGCGCAGCCACTTCATCGGGCATCAAGGCGCGCGGCGGCGTGGCCAAGGGGAACTGGCAACCGCTTAGCCATTTCAGTTGGGCCGGCTGCAGTGACTGAGATTGGCGCTGTGGCCAATCCAGCGCCATGCTGCGCAAATGGTCGCGGGCGGTTTCCAGTTGCAGGGAAAGGGTCGATTCGGGCGTTACCTGCGCGGGCTCCTGCTTCTCTGCCGCCCACAGCACCATGCACGCTGTGCGGCGCTGCGCGTGCGCGCACAGCGTGAGCACATTGCCCAGCATGTTGACCACGCCATCGCCCTGTTGACCACGCAGCAGGCGCCCAAGGCGCGCGCCGCCCATGACGGGGCGTGAGCCGACGATGCTGGGGTGGCTACCGGGATGCAGTAGATACTGACCAGCAAGACTCATCTGTGTTCATACCTGGCTCGCGAGATACAAACCGGTCAGCCCCAAGGCAGAGCCCAGCGACACCACCACCGCACTGGCTTTGCGCGCCATGAAGGTGCGCAAACCCAAGCCTGTGGCAACGCCACCAAAATGCAGCACCGCCGTGGTGACCAGGAAACCAAGCGCATAGGCGGCAAATCCGCTGGCTGGTGCTTCTGCACCATGTGCCATGCCGTGTGCCAAAGCCGAAACGCCGACCATGCCCAGCCCCAGAGCGGCTGGCATTTTGTGCACACTCAGCATCAGCATGGCGCCAAAGAGCACCACGCTCAGTGCAATCAACTGTTCCAGCATCGCAAACTGAAAGCCCAACGCGCCCATGACCGCACCTGCTGCCAGTGCCAGCATGAACAGGGCAGGGCCTTGCCAGGCGCGCTGTGCAGGCAGCACCCTGACCGACCACAAGCCGACCGCCAGCATGGCCAGCATGTGATCCAGCCCTAAGGGATGAACCAGGCCGGAAACGAGACCCGATGCGTCGTGACCGGTGTGCGCGTGCGCGCTGCCCGCCAGCACCAGCAAACCGGTTGCGGCCAACTTTGCGACAGTGTGGGATGTTAGGGATTTCATTTAGGTAGTCTCCGTAAGGCTAGGGTTGGGTTCACTGACTTGGGGCAGGCGTTCTGGAATGAGACTGCCATCCTTGTCCATTGCGGGCACCTTTTCGCCACGCAAAATTTTGCCAAGCAGTTCTTCATCGACCGGATCATGTTGTACGCCGCCCGGTGGAATGACCAGCAGCTTGTCCATAAACACGGTGGCGGCCGCGATAGCCGCTTCCTGGGTGCGAAACGGGTGCATTGGAGAGTGTAGGGAGTGCATCTGGCACACGCCCAGTTCGTCAATCACATTGATCAGGAACCGGTAATTGCCGCCGGGAAGGGCCACTGAGTGTTTGCTTCCCAGCGCCTGTGCCTGCCAGTCGTCCTGTGGCCCGGGGAACCGGACCAAACTCATCATCCAGGGCGTGATCAGCATGCCCAGTATGCGTCCTTCGAATTCCTGGAAGCCCAGGGTTGTCACGCTGAGTGCCTTGTTCAACAACGGTAAGCCGGCCATCTGCTCCTGGCAAATACGCTCAAACACGGCTGCTACACGTGTCGCAATCATCTTGGGAGGGGCTGTATTCATTGGCCCGCCTCGGCGATGGTTTGACCCAGGCCCGGGAAGTGATGGGGCACGTCGATGGCGTCAGCGCCATCCATGATTTGTTGCAGGCCGTCCAGAGCCAGGTCGATGTCTTTTGCCTGCTGTTCGTCAATGACTTCGCGCGCCCAGCCCAAGAATGCGAGCACCCAGGTGCCGGCCGGTTGCTGGCCCAGCAAAAGCATATTGACATGCTCGATGCCGTTGCGTCCCCGGCACACGGACATGACCTCGTGGCTCTGCATGATCTGGACGGGCGTACCTACACACATGCCGCCTGCTCCTCCAGGTCAGCCTGGTGGTGCCAATGCCCGATGCGCACTTCCTGACGCGGTGTGCCACTTATTCCGGCCAGGGCCAGTTCTTTTACCAGCATGCCAACCATGGCGTCCAAACCAGCGGCGGCAGGTTTGCTGAGGCCCAGGCGGTTTTCTAGTCCGTATGGAACCATGCCGATGATGGCTACATGCTGTGGCGTCTCGTTGCGCATAACCAGCAGTGCCAACAGATCCGAGAGTCCGAGCTGATGGTTGGAAATTTTGGTCTGAAAGAATGCGTTGATTTCTTCATCTGCAATGCGAATCAGACTGCCCGGTGGCCGATCAAAGTTGACGGCATCGGCAACGATCAGACAATCGGCCGTGCGCATCGGTTCGAACAGTTCGATTCCGGTGGTACCACCGTCCATGAGCCGGACGTGTGCCGGAAATTCATAACGGCCATCGAGTTCCTCGACCGCACGCACGCCAATGCCTTCATCCTGCATCAGCACGTTGCCCATGCCGATGACCAGCACATTTTTGAATTTGCCAGGGGTCGTCATGTCGTACCTTCTTCCTGAGGACCTACAACGCCTTGACCTGAACGACTTCACGCTGCTCGTTGTCGAACATGTGAATGGCGCAGGCAATGCACGGGTCAAAAGAGTGCACAGTGCGCAGCACCTCCAGTGGCTTGTCCGGGTCGGCAATGGGGTTGTTCATCAGGGAGGCCTCATAGGGGCCAGGCTGGTCGTCGGCGTCGCGCGGACCGGCATTCCAGGTGCTGGGCACGACTGCCTGGTAGTTCTTGATTTTGCCGTTGTCGATCACGACCCAGTGCGACAGCGCGCCGCGTGGAGCCTGGTGGAAGCCTACGCCCTTGATCTCGCCCTTGGGGAACGTTGGAGCGTTGAAGGTGGTCTGGTCCTTGCCAATGTTGGCCACCAGTTTTTCCCATTGGTCATTCAAAGTGTCGATCATCACCGCGCAACGCACAGCCCGTGCCGCATGGCGCCCGATGGTGGATTGCAACGCGATGAGCGGAACATCCGACAGTTTGCCCACCGCCTTCATGGTGCCGATGGCCTGGTCCAGGTATTTGATATACCGTTTGTTGCCCGAGGCAACGCCGATATGCACATCGGCAAGCGGGCCCACCTCGGCGCGTTTGCCGTAGAAGGTGGGTGCCTTCACCCAGGAATACTTTCCGTTTTCCTGGAAATCGGTGTACTGGGGCTCGGTTTCACCCACCCATGGATGCAAGGCTTTGTCGCCGGTGTACCAGGCGTGCTTGGAGCTCTCGGCAACACCGTCGCGGAAGTAGGCATCGTTGAAGGTGGTGATGGGTTTGAGCGACTTCAGATCGCCGCCGCTGATATAGCCGCCTGGCAGATCGAATATCGTGCCCTTGCTATCTTGCGGGCAATCCGGCACTGACAGGTAGTTGTTGATGCCGCCGCCGTATTTAGTCCAGTCCAGGTAAAACGCTCCGACCGCTGGCACATCCGTCAAATAGGCGGATTTCACGAAGTGCGACAGCTTGTCGATAAAGCCCTTGATCAGCATCAGCCGTTCAATGTTCAAGACCGACGGTGCATCGTGGCTGATGGAGTTGGACACCCCACCTACCGCCACGTTTTGAATGTGGGGGCTTTTGCCACCCAGAATCGCCACAATTTTGTTGGCAAAGTTTTGCACATCCAGCGCCTGCATGTAGTGGGCAACGGCCATCAGGTTGACGTCCGGCGGCAGCTTCATTGCCGGGTGCCCCCAAAAACCGCTGGCAAACGGCCCTAGCTGACCACTGCCCACGAAGGTCTTGAGACGCTCCTGCACGGCCTTCATTTCGTGGGCCCCGTTCAACGACCAGTCAGACAAGGACTCGGCAAGTTTTGCTGTGGTGACCGGATTGGCCTTGAGTGCTGAGGTAACGTCCACCCAATCCAGCGCCGACAGATGGTAGAAGTGAACAATATGGTCCTGAATGGCATGTGCCGTCTGGATGATGTTGCGAATCAGCTGTGCGTTGACCGGAATCTCCAGTTGCAGCGCGTTTTCTACGGCGCGCACCGAGGTGATGGCATGCACCGTAGTGCACACACCGCAGAAGCGCTGCGTGTAAGACCATGCTTCCCGTGGGTCGCGCCCAACCAGAATTTTTTCAATACCGCGCCACATTTGCCCGGAAGACCAAGCCTTGGTCACATGACCATTGTCGACCTCCACGTCGATGCGCAGATGGCCCTCAATGCGGGTGATGGGGTCTACTGTTATGCGTTTTGCCACAAAAATTCTCCTTAACCGAATGGGATATCAGGCGATCAATGCTCTTCACGAACCAGAATCGGGAATCGCGTCACGATGAACAGGTAGGCCATGACTTCTATGGCGACCATTCCTATGGTGATCAATATCTCGGGCAATGCCGGAAAGTAGCTGTAGCCCGTGCCCGGATTGAAGGTGATCAGGAAGGCGTCGAAACGGTACAGCGCTCCAGCCATCATCATGCACAGTGCCGCGTAAAACAACTTTTTGCCATTGGCACGACGTGCAGGCGAAATCAGGATGAACAGCGGATAGATGAACATCGCTGTCTCGATCAGGAACATGAGACTGCCCAGGTCAAAGGCAAAGATCAGTCCCAGCTTGCCAGTCAACAGGATCGTTGCGAATCGCACGACCAAAAAGGCGACGCTGAGCCCGACAATAATCTTTCCCAATCCGATCAGCATGGGCGTTTCGGGTTTTCGCTTGAACCCGACTGCACCCAATGAAGATTCAAAAATGACGGCGGAAAAGCCCATGATGAAGGCCGACAGAATGGCCAGCAAAGGCTGCAGTTCCATGGTTTGCCACAGGGGGTGAACCTTCCAGCCCATGGCAATCAGGAAACTGCCCAGCGAAGACTGGTGCATGGTCGGCAGCAGGATGCCCAAGGCTACGAAGAAGAACAGCACGGCGCTGAGTTTCTTCTGCCAGGCTTCTGCCTTGTACTTCTCCAATACGGTTGGCAGGAACTCGATGACGAGCACATTGACATACAAAAACACGCACAGGCCCACTTCCAGCATGACCGCGTGCGGGTTGACCTGCCAGGGCAGAAACATGTTGTAGAAATTCCAGTACCGACCCATGTCGATAAAGGCACCTGCAGCGCCAAGCGCGTAACCCAACAGGCTGGTCAGGATGGCCGCGCGCATCAGTGGGTGATAGCGCCCGTTGTTGAAGACGTAGACCGTCACGGCCAGCGCGTAGCCGCCACATGCAAAGGCGGTGCCGACGACGATGTCATAGACCACCCAGATGCCCCAGGGGTAGCCTCCACTGAGGTTGGTGACCGCACCCATGCCGGAGAAAAAGCGCACCAGTAACAAGACAATCGCCGTCACGCCAAACGCCCCCAATACCAGGAACGGGGGGGTGAGCAAAGGCCGATTCAAAACAACATGGTGGTTCATGATTTGCCTTCCTCACCGTGGTCGGCGACCTCGGTATTGCGCCTGACGATCCAGCTCAGACCACCCAGCGCTATTGCGGGCAGGGCCATGTAGCTGTAGATGGTGCTTTGCACACCTTCGGAGATCGAAGCGGCCGAACGCTCGCCCAGTGGCGGCATGCCCAGCTTGTCGTACGGAATCGCAGACAAGTGCATGACGTTGGTGCCGCCAGCCTCCTTTTCGCCCCACACCTGGCCCTGGTATTGCGGCACCACTTTTTCATGGAAGCGCGCCGGTTTGCGCACGTCTCCCATCGGGTAGTTGTAGACCTGACCTGGCTTGAGCGCGATGCGGCGTTTGGCCTCCTCCAGCAATGCCGTGCGGGAGCCGAACAGTGTCGCGCCAGTGGGGCAGGCTTCGGCGCAGCCCGTCATGCCGCCCTTGCTGATGCGCTCGACGCCCTTCTGGTTGCACATTTCGCACTTGTGAATCTTGCCAAGCGGGTTGTCGTAATCGTATTGCGGCACGTTGTAAGGGCAGCCCGTCATGCAGGTCCGGCACCCAATGCACACATCAGGGTTGTAATTGACAATGCCGGTCAGCGGGTCGCGGGTGAGCGACGACACCGGGCAGACCGATACGCAGCCGGGGTCCACACAGTGCATGCAGCTGCGCTTCTCAAACGCAAAACCGTTTTGCGCGCGGTCTTTCTGAGCGGCTGAGCCGTCCTTATAGACTTTGATGACGTTGTGTGTCTGGGGTGAAAGGTCAAGCGCAAAGTCGGCATGCACCTGGTTGCCCATGGGCACCGGCGGCATGCCGTTGACTTCCTTGCATTTGCTGACACAGGCTTTGCAGCCAACGCATAGCGTCGAGTCAAACAGCATGCCAACGGCTTGCGGTGCGGGTTCCAGATTGGGCCTGGCCTGCACGGACGTGCTCGCAAGCGCGGCGCCAGCGGCACCCAGCGATGCCTGGAAGAAGTTTCTGCGCTTCATGCTTATTCCCCTTTGCCGGGGTCTTGCTTGGTCTCGTCGCCCTTCTCGTCTCCCTTGTCGCCGATCTTTTTGCCCGTAACCAGTGCAGCGCCGAGCACGGCACCGACTGCGGCACCGCCAGCAGCCGCAGCCCAGGCGATGGTGGATGAGCCGGGATTTTGGCGCTCGGAAATGATCGGGAACACGTTAGGTGGCGTATGGGTCTTGACTTCGGAAAGGCTGAACATGGGCTTGCTGAAGCCTGTGCCCTCTTCAGAGCAGCCAAAGCAGGGGTGCCCAACACCGATCGGCCAGACGCCTCCGCCTACGTTGTTGTACTCCAGGCTGGGGCAGTTGTTGTAGGTTTCGGGCCCCTTGCAGCCCATCTTGTAGAGGCACCAGCCTTGCTTGTGCCCGTCATCGCCAAACTGTGTGGCGAAGCGGCCTGCATCGAAGTGCGGCCTGCGGTAGCAGTTCTCGTGAATCAAACGCCCATACGCCCATTTTGGACGCCCCTTTTCGTCGATGGGGGGCAACTTGCCGTAGGTGACGAAGTACAGCACCGTACCCAGGAAGTTGGCCGGGTTGGGCGGGCAACCCGGGATGGTGACAACGGTCTTGTCTTTGAGGAACTGTGGCGCACCGGTCGCACCGGTGGGGTTGGGCGAAGCCGATTGCACGCCACCCCAACTGGCACACGAACCGAAGGCAACAATGGCAGCGGCGCCTTCGGCAGCTTCTTTGGTGGCATCCATCATGGTCTGCCCACCGATCTTGCAGAAGATACCGTTTTGCCCGGTCGGGATAGCCCCTTCGATGACCAACAAATACTTGCCCTTGTATTTCTTCATCGTCTCGCGCTTGATTTCTTCCACGCGGTGTCCGGCACCGGCGTCCAGTGTCTGGTGGTAATCAAGAGAAATGAGATCAAGAATCAGGTGCTCAAAACTGGGTTGTTCTGAGCGCAGCAGAGACTCGGTGGGCCCCGTGCACTCCTGGCCGTGCAGCCAGATCACGGGCGTTCTGCCCGGATTGGCGATTGCCTCGGCCATCGCCAGGGCAGATTTTGTTCCCAGACCAAAGGAAGCCGCAACGCCGGCGCAGAAGTTCAGGAAGGTTCGACGGGATACACCCAGACGTTTTTCAATTTCAGAAAAGTCGTGGCCGGCTTCGTCGGCGATATCAAACTCACGAACGCTCATCAAGTTCTCCTCATTATTTTTGGCTCACAACCCATGGCAACGGGCGTTAAGCGTGGTCAACCCAAATGCGATGCCATGGCATGAGATATCGGTCATCAAACGCACGGTCCGTTCTCGGCAACAAACCACACCGCGAGTTGCTGGAGTGCACGGAAATACACAAGTTGTGTGCCACAAAATGGTGCGATAGCGTAAACACCTAGAGTGGGGCAGGCGTCCACTGTGTCCAGGCTACGCTCAGGTCCAAGGGGACCGGACGGGTCGTAGGTGCTGGGTGGTTAATGAGTTTGCAGATTGGTGGCTTTGCTGCAAAGCATTTGAGCAATCGCTTCGGCCACCTTGATGCCGTCCACCGCCGCCGACAGGATGCCGCCGGCATAGCTGGCGCCTTCGCCGGCCGGGTAGAGCCCTGCCACGTTGATGTTTTGCAGGTTGTCGCCGCGCGGAATTTTGAGCGGTGACGAGGTGCGGGTTTCCACGCCGGTGAGTACGGCATCGGCCATGTCAAAGCCCCTGATCTTTTTGCCAAACACCGGCAACGCCTCGCGGATGGCTTCAATGGCATAGGCCGGCAAGCTGCTCGCCAGGTCACCGAGCTTCACGCCCGGTTTGTAGGACGGCAGCACGCTGCCAAAGGCGGTTGATGGCCTTGCCGCAATGAAATCACCCACCAGTTGCCCAGGGGCCTCGTAGCTGCTGCCGCCCAGCGCATAGGCACGTGACTCCAGCGCGCGCTGCAGGGCAATGCCCGCCAGCGGATGCGTGGCGGCGGCGCTGCCCGCTGGGTGGGCTGCGGCCAACGCGGCAGCTTCCTGTGCGTATCGGTGACCATCCTCGGCGCCAAAAGCCTCGACAAAACTGGCTTCGTCGCCGGGGAAGTCTGCTGGGTCAATGCCGACCACAATGCCGGCGTTGGCGTTGCGTTCGTTGCGCGAATACTGGCTCATGCCATTCGTGACGACGCGGCCGGGCTCCGACGTGGCGGCCACCACGGTGCCGCCCGGGCACATGCAAAAGCTGTAGACGGCGCGGCCCTTGCCGGCGCCGTGCTCGGCGTGGTGTACCAGTTTGTAGTCGGCGGCACCCAGCATGGGGTGGCCGGCATGGCGCCCCCAGCGGGCCTTGTCGATCACGCTTTGCGGATGTTCAATGCGAAAGCCGACCGAGAACGCCTTGGCCTGCATCGCCACGCCGCGCTGGTGCAGCATGGCAAATGTGTCGCGGGCGCTGTGGCCCAGCGCCATCACGACGTGGCTGGCGGGTAGTTCGCTGCGGTTGCCATTTTCAGCGTTTTCGACCACCAGCCCGCGCAGGGACTGCGTACCATGCTCATTTTTTAGTAGCACATCAACCACGCGCTGCTCGAATCGCACCTCGCCGCCCAGGGCGATGATCTGTTCGCGGATGCTCTCCACCACCTTGACCAGCTTGAAGGTGCCGATGTGCGGATGGGCCTCGTACAAAATCTCGGGTGGCGCACCGGCGGCCACGAACTCCTGCATCACCTTGCG
>JAIPDC010000043.1 GCA_021737865.1 Rhodoferax sp. | reverse complement strand
CGCTGGCCAAAGTACTCAACAGCAGTGAAGGCACGGTGCCCGAGCGGCTGGCGCGCTACCAGGCTGAACGCGAAATTGAAGCGCTCAAGCTGCAAAGCGCGGCGCGCAACCGCATGACCTGGTTCGAGGACATTGAGCGTTACGTTCACATGGAGCCCGAGCAACTCGCTTTTTCGCTGCTGACCTCCAGCCAGCGCGTCGGGCACGCCAACCAGAAGCTGCGCGACCCGAAATACGTCGAAAGTGTGGACACCTGGTTTGCCCAGCAGTGCGGACTGCCTGCCAAGCCGATTCCACCGATGTTCACACCCTTCAAGCTGCGCGGCATGACGCTGACAAACCGCGTTGTGGTGTCGCCCATGTGCACCTATTCGGCAACCGATGGATTGCCGGATGACTTCCACTTCCAGCACTACACCGCGCGCGGCCTCGGCGGCGCGGCGCTGGTGATGACCGAGATGACCTGTATCTCGGCCGACGCACGCATCACCCCAGGCTGTGCCGGCATCTGGACCGACGAGCAGGCCCATGCCTGGAAGCGCATCGTCAGCTTTGTGCATGCCAACAGCCCGGCCAAGATGGCCATGCAAATTGGCCACGCGGGCCGCAAAGGCTCGACTAAATTGGCCTGGGACGGCATCGACCAGCCACTGGCAGAGGGCAACTGGCCCCTGATAGCCCCATCGGCATTGCCCTACGTTGCCGGTGCCTCGCAAGTGCCACGCGAAATGACGCGCGCCGATATGGACCGGGTCAAGGCCGATTTCGTCGCTGCTGCGCTGCGTGCCGAAAGCGCGGGCTTTGACATGATCGAGTTCCATGCCGCGCACGGTTACCTGTTGTCGTCGTTCATCTCGCCGCTGACCAATCAGCGCAACGATGAGTACGGTGGCAGCCTGGAAAACCGTTGCCGCTATCCGCTGGAGGTGTTTAACGCCATGCGCACCGTCTGGCCCGCCGACAAGCCGATGTCGGTGCGCATCTCGGCGCATGACTGGGTGCCTGGCGGCACCACTCCAAACGACGCGGCAGAAGTCTCCCGGTTGTTCAAGGATGCGGGCGCGGACATCATCCACGTCTCTTCCGGACAGGTCAGCAAAGACGAGAAGCCGGTTTATGGCCGCATGTTCCAGGTGCCGTTCTCCGACAAGATTCGCAACGAGTTGCACGTGCCTACCATCACCGTCGGTAACATTTTTGAGGCCGACCACGTCAACACCATCATTGCCGCAGGGCGCGCCGATTTGTGCGCGCTGGCCCGCCCGCATCTTGCGGACCCGGCCTGGACGCTGCACGCAGCGGCCGAACAGGGCTTCACCGATATCGCCTGGCCCAAGCAGTACGTCGGCGGCAAGATACAGCTGGAGCGCAACCTGGAGCGCGCCGGTCAACTGGCGCTGAACGCATGATGCGTGCCGGCCTTCACGCAGTGGTGACGGGCGGTGGCCGTGGCATCGGTGCCGCGGTCGCGACCCGGCTCGTGGCGGCCGGTTATCGTGTCACCATCACCGGGCGCGACGCAGGCCCGCTGGCCGGGCTTGCCGCGGCACTGGGTGGCCAGGGCGTCTGCCAACCGGTCGCGATGGATGTCAGCGACCGCGCATCGGTGGACACCGGCATGGACGCGGCGCGGGGTGCGTTCGGCCCCGTCGCCGTGCTGGTGAACAACGCCGGGCAGGCGGTGAGCGCACCGTTTTTGAAAACCGATGCAGCCCTGTTCGAGCGCATGATCGGAGTCAACCTGATGGGGGTATTTCACTGCACGCAGGCAGTGATCCCCGACATGTTGGACGCCAAGTTCGGACGCGTCATCAATGTCGCCAGCACCGCCGCCCTGGTCGGCTACGCGTATGTTTCGGCATACACCGCCGCCAAACACGGTGTTCTTGGCCTGACCCGCGCGCTGGCGCTGGAGTTGGCAACCAAGGGCATCACGGTCAACGCCGTTTGCCCGGGTTATACCGAAACCGACATCGTCAAGGACGCGGTTACCAACATCATGGCCAAAACCGGCCGCACCGAGCTGGAGGCCCGCGCCGAGCTGGCCAAGGGCAATCCGATGAAGCGGATGGTTCAGCCCGATGAGGTGGCCGACACGGTGGCCTGGCTCGCCGGGGCCGGCGCTGGCAGCATCACAGGCCAAGCCATCGCCGTGTGCGGTGGCGAGGTGATGCACTAGGGTGAAGCCATGACTGCTATATATTTTGTAGCTTCTTGCGCATATTCCACGGGGGCTAGAGGCCAAAATGACTAAAATTAAAACTCCCCAGAAGGATGCCAGCACCGACGCCCTCCATGCCGCTGACGAATTGGGCTATGAGGCCCGTAGCGCCACGGGCGACCATGCGGCCCTGAAGCTGTGGTTGCGCATGCTGGCCTGCACCACACAGGTCGAGGGCGAGATCCGCCGCCGCCTGCGCGTGCGTTTTGATACCAGCCTGCCACGCTTTGATTACATGGCTCAGCTGTATCGGGAGCCCGAGGGGTTGCGCATGAAAGACCTCTCCAGCCACCTGATGGTGAGCGGCGCCAATGTCACCGCGATCACGGACGAGCTGGAGCGCGATGGACTGGTCACACGTTCCAGCAGCCCCACCGACAGGCGCTCCTGGATACTGAATATGACGCCTAAAGGCCGGGAGCAGTTCGAAGTCATGGCCAAGGAGCACGAGCAATGGGTGCTGGAGCTGTTCGCCTGTCTTGACGCCGCCACATTGGCGCAAATGTACCGACAACTCGGCGGGTTGCGCGTGCACATGCTGAATTCGCAAGCGGATGCCGTGCCGCCGTCTTCCACCCCTTAATACCAGGAACGATCCCCATGAACTCCCACATCTCCGTCTCCATCGACCCCACGCTATTGGCCGGCAACCGCAAGCCGTTGGCGGCCTACCAGGCCACACATTTCCAGTGGGACTGTGTGGGCGGTGTTGCCACCATCACGCTCAACCGCCCGGAGCGCAAGAACCCGCTGACGTTCGAGTCATACGCCGAACTGCGCGACCTGTTCGGCCAGTTGAAATATGCCAGCGATGTCAAAGTGGTTGTGATCACCGGTGCGGGCAGCAATTTTTGCTCTGGCGGTGATGTGCATGAAATCATTGGCCCGTTGGTGCAACTCGCCGCACCCGAGTTGTTGATGTTTACCCGCATGACCGGTGATCTGGTCAAAAACATGCGCGCCTGCCCCCAGCCCATCATTGCCGCCATTGACGGCATTTGCGCCGGCGCTGGCGCCATCACTGCCATGGCGTCCGACCTGCGCATCGGCACGGCGCGCAGCAAAACCGCGTTCCTGTTCAACCGCGTCGGTCTGGCCGGATGCGACATGGGTGCTTGCGCCATGTTGCCGCGCATCATCGGCCAGGGCCGCGCCAGTGACTGGTTGTACAGCGGGCGCTCCGTCGGCGGCGAAGAATCAGAGCGCGCCGGATTCCTCAACCGCCTGAGCGCCCCTGAAACGCTGCTGGCTGACGCGCAGGCCTGGGCCCGCGACCTCGCCGAGGGGCCCACCTTTGCCAACGGCATTACCAAAACCATGCTGCACCAGGAGTGGAGCATGACGATTGAGCAGGCGATTGAGGCCGAGGCGCAGGCGCAGGCACTTTGCATGCTGACCGAAGATTTCCGCCGCGCTTACAACGCATTCGTCGCCAAACAAAAACCTGTCTTCCAGGGCAACTAAGGACCCCGCGCCATGAGTGATACCAACTACCTGAAGTGGCCCTTTTTTGAGCCACACCATGCCGAGCTCGCCAAGTCCCTGGACGCCTGGTGTTTGGAAAACATCGCCCATGCGCACAGCCCCGATGTGGATGCCGAGTGCATCGCGCTGGTGCGCCAGTTGGGCGCCGGTGGCTGGTTGCGCCACGCGGTCGGTGGCACTGAGTACGGCGGCGTGCGGGAAAGCATGGACACCCGCAGCATTTGCCTGATCCGCGAAACACTGGCACGTCACAGCGGACTGGCCGATTTTGCCTTTGCCATGCAGGGCCTGGGCTCCGGTGCCATCAGCCTGGCAGGTACGCCGCAGCAAAAGCAGGCCTATTTGCCACGTGTCGCGTCAGGCCAGGCGATTGCCGCTTTTGCCTTGAGTGAGCCCGATGCCGGTTCGGACGTGGCCGCCATGCAGTGCAGTGCGCGCATCGAGGGTGACAGCGTGGTGCTCAACGGCACCAAGACCTGGATTTCCAATGGCGGCATTGCCGACTTTTACGTGGTGTTTGCGCGCAGCGGTGAAGGCCTTGGTTCGCGTGGCATCAGCGCCTTCATTGTGGACGCCGATGCGCCGGGCTTCACGGTGAGCGAACGCATTCACGTCATGGCACCGCATCCGCTGGGCACCCTGAGCTTTCAGGACTGCCGCATTCCCTTGTCGAAGCGCGTTGGCGCGGCGGGCGAGGGTTTCAAAGTGGCCATGCGCACGCTGGACGTGTTCCGCACCTCGGTCGCCGCTGCCGCCCTGGGGTTTGCACGCCGTGCACTGGATGAAGGCTTGCAGCGCGCCACCACCCGCAAGATGTTCAACCAGACCCTGGCAGACTTTCAGTTGACCCAGGCCAAACTGGCGCAGATGGCCACCACCGTTGACAGCTCGGCCTTGCTGACCTACCGCGCCGCCTGGCAGCGCGACCAGGGGCAGAGCGTGACGCGTGAAGCCGCCATGGCCAAGATGGTCAGCACCGAAGGCGCGCAGCAGGTCATTGACGCCGCCGTGCAGCTTTGGGGCGGCATGGGTGTTGTCAGCGAGCAACCCGTTGAGCGCCTGTACCGCGACATCCGCTCGCTGCGTATTTATGAGGGGGCGACCGAAGTGCAGCTGCTCATCATCGCGCGTGAACTGCTCAAAGACGTCGGACACGCACCTCAAAAATAGAACAGAACCCGGCAGCACGAGGAGACACGCCATGACCACCGCACATATCGATACCTTTGCCCGCGACAACCTGCCTGCCATCGAGTTGCAACCCGATTTCCTGTTCAATCTGCCGGAGCTGCAGTTCGGCGAGCAAATCAATTGCGCCACCGAACTGCTGGACCGCCATATCCTCGAGGGGCGCGGTGACCGCGTGTGCATCCGGGGCAAAGATGTGTGCTGGACCTACCGTGATTTGAACGACCGCGCCAACCAGATTGCCAACGTGTTGACACGGGAGATGGGTCTGGTGCCAGGCAACCGGGTGCTGCTGCATTCATCGAATACGCCGATGATGGCGGCCTGCTGGTTTGGCATCGTCAAGGCGGGTGGTATCGCGGTGGCCACCATGCCGCTGCTGCGCTCAAAAGAACTCAAACCGATTCTGGACATCGCCAAGGTCAGTCACGCGTTATGTGAAGCCGCCCTGACCACCGAAATGCGTCTGGCCGCTCTCAATGCGCCGCATCTGCGCCAACTGCGCCACTTCAACTACAGCGGCCCCGACAGCCTGGAAGCGGCCATGGAGCGCCAAAGCACCGTGTTCGAAAACGTCAATACGGCCGCCGATGACACCTGCTTGATTGCCTTTACCTCCGGCACCACCGGCATCCCCAAGGCCACCATGCACTTCCACCGCGACGTGATGGCGATCTGCGCCTGCTGGCCGGGATCTGTGCTCAAGCCCAATCCTGACGATGTTTTCATTGGCAGCCCGCCGTTGGCGTTCACCTTTGGTCTGGGCGGCCTGCTGCTGTTCCCGATGTCGGTGGGCGCGTCCACTGTGCTGCTGGAGAAGGCCGGCCCCACACAATTGCTGGACGGCATCAAGGAATTTGGTGCCACCGTGGTGTTCACTGCCCCCACGTCCTACCGCACCTTGTCAGCGCGGGGCAGCGAAGTGCGCCGCACGTCATTGCGCCGCTGCGTCTCCGCTGGTGAGGCCTTGCCGGTTTCTACCCGGACGCTTTGGCGCGAGGCGACCGGCATCGAGCTGATTGACGGCATTGGTGCCACCGAGATGTTGCACATCTTCATTTCTGCCGATGAAGCATCGGCACGCCCCGGAGCCACCG
Organism: Rhodoferax sp.; assembly: GCA_021737865.1. Lineage (GTDB taxonomy): Bacteria > Pseudomonadota > Gammaproteobacteria > Burkholderiales > Burkholderiaceae_C > Allorhodoferax. The sequence goes on along the minus strand of JAIPDC010000043.1, from coordinate 14,588 downwards.
GTCGCGTGGTGCCGGGCTACGAGGCGCGCGTGGTGGATGACAACGGCCAAACCGTGCCGGTTGGGACGGTCGGCAAGCTGGCAGTGCGTGGCCCCACGGGGTGCCGCTATCTGAACGATGAAAGGCAAAAAACCTATGTGCGTGATGGCTGGAACCTGACGGGTGACGCCTACCTGATGGACGCCGACGGCTACTTCTTCTACCAGTCGCGCACGGACGACATGATTATTTCCTCCGGCTACAACATTGCCTCGCCCGAAGTGGAAGAAGCGCTGATGCAGCACCCCAGTGTGGCCGAATGCGCCGTGATTGGTGAGCCCGATGAGGAGCGCGGCCAGATCGTCAAGGCCTTTGTCACCCTGCGCCCGGGCGTGGTCGGTGATGATGCCATGGTGAAAACCCTGCAGGACTTTGTGAAAAGCGTGGCAGCGCCCTACAAATACCCCCGCGCCATTGAGTTCACTGACAAACTGCCGCGCACCCAAACCGGTAAATTGCAGCGCTTCAAGCTGCGTCAACCGTAAACTCGCCATTCCCTCAACCTTTCATTCACATCAGGACGGATCACCATGCTTCAACACTCTTCCCGTTTCGTGCGTAACACTCTGATCGCTTCGGCTGCGCTGCTGGCGCTGTCGGCCCATGCGCAAAGCACCGTCAAGGTGGGTTTGCTGAGTACCTTGTCCGGCCCCGGTGCCGGCCTGGGGGTGGATATTCGTGATGGTTTCCAATTGGCGGTCAAACTCGCCGGCGGCAAGCTCGGCGGACAAACGACCGAAGTGATCGTCGCTGACGACCAGGCCAGCCCCGACGTGGGCCGCCAAACGGCAGATCGTTTGGTCAAGCGTGACAAGGTCGACTTCATGACCGGTGTGGTTTTTTCGAATGTGATGCTGGCCGTGGGAGCGCCCACTTTCCAGTCGCAAACCTATTACGTCAGCGCCAACGCCGGCCCATCGCAATACGCGGGTGAGCAGTGCAACCCGTTCTTCTTCAGCGCGTCATACCAAAACGACAATATGCACGAGGCAGCGGGTCAGGTGGTCGCTGACAAGGGCTTCAAGCGTGTGGCGGTCATTGCGCCCAACTATCCGGCCGGCAAGGATGCCATTACCGGATTCAAGCGCTTTTATAAGGGAGAGGTTGCCTCCGAAGCATTGCCCGCACTGAATCAGCTCAACTTTGGCACCGAAATCGCCCAACTGCGTGCCACCAAGCCCGATGCGGTGTATATCTTCCTGCCCGGTGGCATGGGCATCAACTTCATCAAGCAGTTTGTCGGTGCGGGTCTGTCTAAAGACATGACGCTGTTTGGCCCCGGATTCTCGGGTGATGAAGACGTGATCAAGGCCGTTGGCGAGCCGATGCTGGGCATGTTCAACACCAGCCAGTGGGCGCATGACATGGACAATGCGGCGAACAAGAAATTCGTGGCCGAGTTCGAGAAGGAATATGGCCGCCTGCCCACCATGTACGCCGCGCAGGGCTTTGATGCCGCCCAGCTGATTGATTCTGCCGTGCGCGACACCAAGGGCAAGCTGACCGACAAGGCTGCTGTGCGCAAGGCGCTGATGGCAGCCAAGTTCAATTCCGTGCGCGGCGAGTTCAAGTTCAATAAGAACCAGTTCCCGATCCAGAACTACTACTTGCGCATGGTCAGCAAAGATGCCAAAGGCCGCGTGACAAACCGGATGCTGGGCGGCGCAGTGCTCAAGAACCACAGCGACGCCTATGCCAACAACTGCAAGATGCCGGGTTGATGACTGAACCCGCTGGACGAGGGGAACGCCTGTGAACGCGATACTGGTGCTGGAGCAGACACTTAACGGCCTGCAGTTCGGTTTGATGCTGTTTTTGCTGGCCGCTGGCTTAACGCTGGTGTTTGGCATCATGGACATGATCAACCTGGCGCACGGGTCGCTGTATATGGTGGGCGCCTACCTGATTGCGACCCTGACCGATGTGCTGGGCAACTTCTGGCTCGGTCTCGGGCTGGGTGTGCTCGGTGCTGCGTTGTTCGGTGTTCTTCTCGAGATCAGTATTCTGCGGCGCTTGTACCAGCGTGACCATCTCTCGCAGGTGCTGGGGACGTTTGCCATCATGCTGATGTGCAACGAAACCGTGCGCCTGATCTGGGGCGCGCAGCCGATATCCCTCAACCCTCCACCAGCGTTGGCGGGGCCGGTGGAGTTGTTTCCCGGTTTCTCGTATTCCTCCTATGGCCTGTTCATCATTGCTGTGGGTTTGCTGGTGGCCGGGTTGCTGTACCTGCTGATTACCCGAACCCGGGTCGGGATGCAGGTGCGCGCCGGTGCCGCCAATCGGGAAATGGCTTTGGCCATGGGGGTCAATGTGCGCAATCTTTTCACCGCCGTCTTTGGTGTCGGGGCAGCCCTGTGTGGCATTGCCGGCGGCATGCTGGGGCCGGTGCTGGCCGTGCAGGTCGGCATGGGGGAAAGTATCCTGATCCTGGCCTTTGTGGTGATCGTGATTGGTGGCATTGGTTCCGTGCGCGGAGCCTTCCTGGGGGCCTTGATCGTGGGAGTGATTGACACCGCTGGTCGCGCGCTGATTCCCCTGTTATTCGCCATGCTGATGTCACCGGAAGCGGCTGCCAATGCGGCGCCTGCGGTGGCCTCCATCATGATTTATGTGTTGATGGCCACGGTTCTGTTCTTCCGTCCGAGGGGCCTGTTCCCCGCGCATGGTTGAACCCGGTGTGAAGCATTCAAGTAAGACACCATGACACACCACCCAATATCGGCAAACACCGCCGACAGCATTCTGGATCACCGCCTGCACTGGCGGTGGGCCGCCCCGGTGCTGGCGCTGCTGCTTGTATTTCCGTTGATTGCCAGTGCCACCGGCACCGAGTTCTATGTGTCACTGGCCAGTCGCATCCTGATTTTTGCGCTGGCCGCAACCAGTCTCAATCTGATCCTGGGGTTTGGTGGCATGGTGAGTTTTGGTCATGCCGCATTCGTGGGACTGGGTGCTTATGCGGTGGCCATTTTCATGCAGGCGGGTATCGTCAGCGCCTGGTTGGCCTGGCCGCTGGCGATGCTGGTCAGTGCGGTTTTTGCGCTGGCCATTGGTGCTATCAGCTTGCGCACCCAGGGGGTGTACTTCATCATGATCACACTGGCCTTTGCCCAGATGCTGTTCTATCTGGTGACCTCGCTGAAGGTCTATGGCGGAGACGACGGCCTTTCGCTGGCAGGTCGCTCGACCCTGGGTTTTGGGTTGGATCTGACCAATGACCGAACCTTCTATTACGTCACCCTGGGCATTGTGGTGCTGGCCTTGGTGGCGGTGGCGCGTTTGCTCAACGCCCGCTTTGGCCACGTGCTGCAAGCCATCCATGAAAACGAAGTGCGCATGACTGCCATCGGTTTTCCGGTCTACCGGTTCAAGCTGTTCGCGTTCGCTGCGGCCGGTGCACTGGCCGGTCTGGCCGGGGCTCTGCTGGCCAATCTGGGCGGTTTTGTCAGCCCGGCGCTGATGCAGTGGAGCCAGTCAGGCATGCTGATGATCATGGTCATTTTGGGCGGTGTGGGTTATCTGTATGGCGGCGTGATTGGCGCCGTGTTTTTTCTGTTGCTCGAAGAGCTGTTGACCCATTTCACGATTCATTGGCAACTGGGCCTTGGCGCAGTGCTGCTGCTGGTGGTGCTGGTCGCTCCCAATGGCCTGGCAAGCCTGATCAAGTCCCGGAGCCGGACATGAGTGATGTATTGCTCCACGTAGACCAGTTGGTCAAGCGCTTTGGTGGCCTGACGGCGACCGACCACGCCGAGTTGACGGTAAAGCAAGGCACCATCCATGCGCTGATTGGCCCGAACGGGGCTGGCAAGACGACCCTGATTCACCAGATATCAGGCGCTCTGCAGCCCGATGAAGGTGTTATTCGTTTCGGCGGGCAAGATGTCACCGCCATGCCCATGCACCAGCGCGCGCGCATCGGTTTGGTCCGTTCTTACCAAATTACCAGCATCTTCAAGCGCCTGTCCGTGGTGGACAACATCGCACTCTCGGTGCAGGCCCGCAGCGGCAGCAGCTTCCGGTTTTGGGCGGCGGCCCGCGCTGAGCGCCAGCGTTACGCCGAGGCCGCAGCGCTGGCCGAGCGGGTTGGACTGGGGGCACGTGTGCATACGGTATCCGGCTCGCTGTCGCACGGCGAACAGCGCCAGCTGGAGCTGGGCCTGGCACTGGCCACACAGCCCAAGTTGCTGCTGCTCGATGAGCCGATGGCCGGCATGGGGCCAGACGAATCCGAGAACATGGTGACCCTGCTGGAAAGCCTGCGCGGTGAGTTGACCATCTTGCTGGTCGAGCACGACATGGATGCCGTGTTCCGCCTGGCCGACACCATTTCGACGTTGGTCTTCGGCAAGGTGATTGCCAGCGGCACAGCACAGCAAATCAAAGACAACCCCGATGTCAAGCGCGCCTATCTGGGCGACGATGCGGTTGGCGCAGCGTACTAAAGGACTGAGCATGGGTACCAGCACCAGCGCCGAAACACTGCTTGAAATTGACGATCTGCGCACCGCCTATGGCAGCAGTCAGATCCTGTTCGGCATCGGCATGAAAATGGGCGTGGGTGAGACCGCCACCCTGTTAGGCCGCAATGGCATGGGCAAGACCACCACGGTGCGCTCCATTTTTGGCCTGACGCGCGCCACCAGCGGCACCATACGCTTTTGCGGCGAACGCATTGACCGCCTGAGCCCCGACCGCATCGGGCGCATGGGCATGGCGGTGGTGCCGGAGGGGCGGATGATTTTTGCCAACCTGTCGGTTGAAGAGAATCTGCGCGCCTTTGCCGCCAACCGCAGCCGCAGCAAGGAACCCTGGACGCTGGAGCGCGTGTACGACCTGTTCCCCCGTCTCAAGGAGCGCTCGCGCAACATGGGCAACCAGCTCTCCGGCGGCGAGCAGCAAATGCTGGCCATCGGACGCGCGCTGTTGACCAACCCGCACCTGCTGATTCTGGACGAGGCCACCGAAGGGCTGGCACCGCTGATTCGCGAAGACATCTGGCGCTGCCTGTCTACGCTCAGGGCGCACGGGCAGAGCATTCTGGTCATCGACAAGTATGTGCAAAAGCTGGTTAATCTGGCCGACCACCACACCATCATCGAGCGTGGAAAAGTGGTGTGGCAAGGCGACTCCGAGCAGCTTGGGGGCCATCCCGATGTCTGGCATCGTTACATCGGAGTCTGACGCCGTGCAACCCCCAAACCAGATCATGCCGATCATGCCCATCGACGCTACAAGTTCACGCGTGTTCCACCACCCCCGCGTCATCCGCTTTTCGGATTGCGATCCGGCAGGCATAGTGTTCTTTCCCCAATATTTCATCATGCTCAACGCACTGGTGGAAGACTGGTTTACCCACGCCCTGGGTGTGAACTACGCACACCTGCTGGGGCAGCGCCGCGTTGGCTTGCCTACGGTTGCGCTGCAAACCGAATTCCGGGCACCGTGTCGCATGGGCGATGTGGTGGAGTTCCGGTTGCAACTCGAACGCATGGGTGGCCGCTCCCTCACGCTGCGGGTTGATTGCATGCATGGCGCGACGTGCTGCGTGCAAATCCGGCAAGTGCTGGTGTCGACGTCGCTGGCCCACGATGGCGCGATCGACATTCCACAAGATGTGCGCGAAGGAATCGCGCGTTGGCAAAGTTTTACAGGAGATTCAATATGAAGGTGCTTCAACCGGCCCATTGGGCACGCCCACGCGGCTATTCGAACGGTGTCATGGCCCGTGGCCAGATGGTATTTGTGGCCGGCATGATTGGCTGGGATGCGCAGTGCGTGTTCCATACCGACGACATGGGCGGGCAGGTTCGCCAGGCGCTCACCAATGTGGTGGAGGTGCTGCGTGAAGCCGGCGCGCGCCCCGAGCACATTGTGCGCATGACCTGGTACGTGACCGACAAGACCGAGTACGTGGCCGCCTACCCCGAGATTGGCAAGGCCTTTCGTGAACTCATCGGCAGCTTCAACGCCGCCATGACGGCGATCGAAGTCGTTGCGCTGATCGAGGACCGCGCCAAGGTCGAAATCGAGGTCACTGCCGTGATTCCAGATTGAACTTTTTTTACCTATCCAATCCATTAAAGGAAATATGAACATGGCAAGCAAAAACACATTTCAATGGGACGACGCACTGATGCTGGAGTCGCAGCTCACGGAAGACGAACGTCAGGTGCGCGACGCGGCCCAGAGCTACTGCCAGGAACGACTGGCACCGCGCGTGCTTGAAGCCTTTCGCAACGAAAAAACCGATGCCGGCATTTTTCGCGAAATGGGTGCGCTGGGTCTGCTGGGTGCAACGATTCCTGAAGCCTATGGCGGCGCCGGCCTGAACTATGTGTGCTACGGACTGGTGGCGCGCGAGGTCGAGCGCGTTGACTCCGGTTACCGCTCCATGATGAGTGTGCAGTCGTCTCTGGTGATGGTGCCCATCAACGAATTCGGGTCCGAGGCGACCAAGCAGAAGTACCTGCCCAAGCTGGCCACTGGCGAGTGGATCGGCTGCTTTGGCCTGACCGAGCCCAACCATGGCTCTGACCCCGGCAGCATGATCACCCGCGCCAAGAAAGTCGCTGGAGGCTACTCCTTGAGCGGCTCCAAAATGTGGATTACCAACAGCCCGATTGCCGATGTGTTCGTGGTCTGGGCCAAGGACGACGGCGGCTCCATTCGCGGCTTTGTGCTGGAGAAAGGCTGGAAAGGCTTGAGCGCTCCCGCCATTCACGGCAAGGTTGGCTTGCGTGCCAGTATCACCGGCGAAATTGTGATGGATGAAGTGTTTTGCCCGGAAGAAAATGCCTTCCCCGATGTGCGCGGCCTCAAGGGCCCGTTCACTTGTTTGAACAGCGCACGCTTCGGCATTGCCTGGGGTGCGCTGGGTGCTGCTGAGGACTGCTACGCCCGCGCCCGCCAATACACCATGGACCGCCAGCAATTCGGCAAGCCTCTGGCAGCCAACCAATTGGTGCAAAAGAAATTGGCCGACATGCTGACCGAAATCACGCTCGGCCTGCAAAGCTGCCTGCAAGTGGGGCGCCTCAAAGACAGCGGCCAGGCGGCAGTCGAGATGACCTCCATCATCAAGCGCAACTCCTGTGGCAAGTCGCTGGACATCGCCCGTGTGGCGCGCGACATGATGGGCGGCAACGGCATCAGCGACGAGTTCGGCGTGGCGCGCCATTTGGTGAACCTGGAGGTGGTCAACACCTATGAAGGCACGCACGACATCCACGCGCTGATTCTGGGCCGTGCCATCACCGGCATCGCCGCTTTTTGATTTTTCAGGTTTTTGAACTCCAACGTTCTCTAAAGGTCCGACCATGAAGCCTCAAAGTATCCGAATCATTCAGGAAGAACATGGCACGATCGCAGCCATCGCAAAATCGCTGGGCATGATGATTGAGCGCGGCCCGCACGATGACTTGCCGGGCTACTTTGAGGTGGTCGGCGCGATGTTGTTTTACATCGACGAGTTCCCCGAGCGCCTGCACCATCCCAAAGAGACGGAGCTGTTGTTTCCCAAGGTCGCACAGCGTGCGCCGGAAACCGCAGAACTGATCGCCCGGCTGGACAAGGAGCATGAACGGGGCGAAGCGTCCATCCGCGAGCTGCAGTATCTGCTCAAGGCCTGGGAGATGCTAGGCCCCACGCGCCGAGAAGCCTTTGAAGTGGCAGCCAGGCGCCATTTGCATTTCTATATGGAGCATATGCGCCTCGAAGAATCCGTGATTCTTCCCGCAGCCCTGAAGGTCCTCGATGCGGACGACTGGAAAGAGATTGACGCCGCCTTTGCCAGCAACGTCGATCCGTTGAACGGCAAGTACCCCCGCGACCCCATCTATGACCGCCTGTTTACCCGCATCGTCACGCGGGCACCTGCACCGATTGGACTGGGTGAGTCATGAAGGGCAATAAAAGGACATACCCATGATCACTCTTCAAGACTGCCAACAGCGTGATGCGACGGACCCACTGCGCAGTCTGCGCAGCCTGTTTGCGATTCCCCCGGGCGTCATCTATCTCGATGGCAACTCGCTGGGGGTCATGCCCAAGACCGCCGCAGCACGCGCGGCGCAGGTCATCACCCAGGAGTGGGGCGTCGATCTGATTCGGGCCTGGAATTCAGCGGGCTGGTTCAGCCTTCCACAGCGCCTGGGCAACAGGGTTGCGCCACTGATTGGTGCCGGGCCGGACGAGGTGGTGGTCACCGACACCACCTCCATCAACCTGTACAAGGTGCTGTCGGCTGCCCTGTCCATTGCGGCGCAGGACGCACCACAGCGGCGCACCGTGGTGAGCGAGCGCAGCAACTTCCCCACCGATCTCTATATTGCACAAGGTCTTTGCAAAGAGCGCGGCTACACCCTGCAACTGGTCGAGCCAGAAGAAATTGCCGGTTCACTCACCACCGATGTGGCCGTTCTGATGCTCACCCATGTGAACTACCGCACTGGCGCCATGCACGACATGGCTGGCGTCACCGCCGCGGCGCATGCGGCCGGAGCGCTGGTGGTGTGGGACCTCGCGCACAGCGCCGGCGCCGTCCCGGTGGACCTGACGGGTGCGAAGGCCGACTTCTCGATCGGCTGCGGCTACAAATATTTGAATGGCGGCCCCGGCGCACCGGCATTTGTGTGGGTCAACCCGCTGCACGCCGATCGCTTTTGGCAACCGCTGTCGGGATGGTGGGGTCACGCAAAGCCGTTTGAATTTACGCCCGACTACCAACCCGCCGCCGGCATCACGCGTTATCTGTGCGGCACGCAACCGATTGTCAGCATGTCCCTGCTGGAGTGCGGCCTGGACGGCTTCAAGGCCGCACAAGAGTTGGGCGGCATGGCCGCGCTGCGCACCAAATCGCTGGCCTTGACCGATTTGTATATTGAGCTGGTGGAGCAGCGCTGCGGCGGTTACGGCCTGGGGCTGGCAACGCCGCGCGAGCACGCGCTGCGCGGCTCGCAAGTCTGCCTGACGCGTGAACATGCCGCCGCGGGATCGGGTGCCTTCGCCATCGTTCAGGCCTTGATTGCCCGCGGTGTTATTGGAGACTTCCGCGCCGGTGACGGCGGGCGGCACAAAGACATCCTGCGCTTCGGCTTTACCCCGCTCTACATCGGTTATGAAGACGTATGGAATGCAGTGGAGCAACTGCGCCAGGTGCTCGAATCCGGCGAGTGGCAACAACCCCAATTCAACCAAAAACACGCGGTGACCTGATATGTGCCCATTTAAGCCCGACGGCTCTGCCCAAGATCTAAACCCTTCCGTAGCGCCGGCACACGCCGGTTTGCCCGAGTCCATCGTCATTGAAGAGAAGGCCCAGCTCGATTTCAGCAAGAGCATGAGCTATGGCGACTACCTCAGTCTGGACGCGATTCTCACGGCGCAGCACCCGCGTTCGCCGGACCACAACGAGATGCTGTTCATCGTCCAGCACCAGACCAGCGAGTTGTGGATGAAGTTGATGCTGCATGAGTTGGGTGCCGCCATCCAGAACATTGCCGGGGACGAGTTGGGCAGTGCTTTCAAGATGCTGGCCCGCGTCAGCAAGATCATGGAGCAGCTGGTGCACGCATGGGATGTGCTGGCGACCATGACACCGCCCGAATACAGCGCCATTCGCCCCTATCTGGACAGCTCCAGCGGTTTTCAGAGCTACCAATACCGCTGCATCGAGTTCTCGCTGGGCAACAAGAATGCCGCCATGCTCAAGCCGCACGCACACCGGCCCGACCTGCTGGAGCGGGTGCAAGCCGCCTATGTGGCGCCATCACTCTATGACGAGTCTTTGCGTTTGCTGGCGCGCCGCGGCATCGCCGTGCCATCCAGCCACACCGAGCGCGACTGGTCACAACCCTACACGGCCGATGCCGCAGTGGAGCAGGCCTGGCTGCAGGTCTACCGTAACCCCAAGGCGCATTGGGACCTGTACCAGCTGGGTGAAGAACTCACCGATCTGGAAGACGCCTTTCGTCTGTGGCGTTTTCGGCACGTGACCACGGTGGAGCGTGTCATCGGATTCAAGCGCGGCACCGGCGGCACCGGCGGCGTCAGCTATTTGCGCAAGATGCTGGATGTGGTGCTGTTTCCCGAAATCTGGTCGCTGCGAACATCGTTGTGAACACGCAAAAGGTGCGCGGCTGGCATCTCATGCAATCCGCGCATAATTTGTGCCATGGAAACCAAATGGCTTGAAGATTTCGTCTCGCTGGCTGAAACACGCAGCTTCAGCAGGTCGGCGCAACTGCGCCATGTGACCCAGCCCGCGTTTTCGCGGCGCATCCAGTCTCTGGAGGCTTGGGCGGGTACCGACCTGGTGGACCGCAGCAGTTACCCCACACGGCTCACACCCGCCGGCGAAACCCTGTACGACCAGTCGATGGAGGTGCTGCAGGCCTTGCAGAGTACGCGTGCCATGCTGCGCGGCCACACCTCGGCCGCGCAGGACGTCATCGAGTTCGCTGTGCCGCATACCCTGGCATTTACTTTTTTTCCGGCCTGGGTGTCGAGCCTGCGCGAGACCTTTGGCCCCTTCAAGAGCCGGCTGATTGCGCTCAATGTTCATGATGCCGTCATGCGTATGGTGGAGGGCAGTTGCGACTTGCTGATTGCCTACTACCACCCGTCGCAGCCCTATCAGCTCGACGCCGACCGCTATGAGATGGTGAGCCTGGGCGAAGAGGTGGTGGCGCCCTACGTGAAGCCGGGGCCAAACGGCGCGCCGTTGTTTCAACTGCCCGGGCGCGTGGGCCAGCCCCTGCCGTACCTGGGCTACGCACCCGGTGCTTATCTGGGGCAAATGGTCGATCTGATCTTGAAGCAATCGACCACCGCGATTCACTTCGACCGGGTGTACGAGACCGATATGGCCGAAGGCCTCAAGGCCATGGCGCTCGAAGGCCACGGCATTGCCTTCCTGCCGCACAGTGCGGTCAAGAAGGAGCTGCGCGCCAAGCGCCTGGTCAGCGCGCTGCCGCCTGACACGCGCGGACTGGACATCACCATGGACGTGCGGGTGTACCGGGAGAAACCGATGCACAAGGAGTTGCAGCGCGGCGTCAGCGCAAGCGCCCGCGGCGTGGCGCGCGGCCCCAAGAGCAATGCGCAGGCGTTATGGGACTATTTGCTGACCCCATCTCAACCGGGCAAGTAGGCGTCCGCGCGGTTTTGGGACAATAGCCATATGAACGAACTGACTCTGACCCGCCCCGACGACTGGCACCTGCATGTGCGCGATGGCGATGCCCTGCGCACCGTCGTCCCCCACACCGCCGCCCAATTTGGCCGCGCCATCATCATGCCCAACCTGCGCCCCCCGGTGACGACCGCCGCGCAGGCGCTGGACTACAAGGCGCGCATCCAGGCGGCCGTGCCCCAGCCTGAAGATGGGGGCGTGGCATTTGAGCCGCTGATGACGCTGTACCTCACCGACAACCTGCCCGCCGATGAAATCGCCCGGGCCAGGGACGCCGGTGTGGTCGCCGCCAAGCTGTATCCGGCGGGAGCCACCACCAACAGCGATGCCGGTGTGACCGACCTGCGCAAGACCTACAAGACACTGGAGGCCATGCAAAAGGCCGGACTCTTGTTGCTGGTGCACGGCGAAGTCACCTCGCCGGCGATCGACCTGTTTGACCGCGAGGCGGTGTTCATCGACACGCAGCTGATTCCGCTGCGCAAAGACTTTCCCGAGTTGAAGATCGTGTTCGAGCACATCACCACGAAGGAGGCCGCCCAGTATGTGCAGGCGGCGGACCGTTTCACTGGTGCCACCATCACCGCGCACCATTTGCTGTACAACCGCAATGCCATCTTCACCGGCGGCATTCGTCCGCACTACTATTGCCTACCGGTGTTGAAGCGTGAAACGCATCGCCTGGCGCTGGTGCAGGCTGCCACCAGCGGCTCGGCCAAGTTCTTTCTGGGGACCGATAGTGCACCGCACCCGGCGCACCTGAAGGAGCATGCCAGCGGTTGCGCCGGCTGTTACACCGCCTTTTCTGCCATGGAGCTGTACGCCCAGGCCTTTGACGCCGCAGGCGCGTTGGACAAGTTGGAAGGCTTTGCCAGCTTTAACGGGGCCGACTTCTATGGCCTGCCGCGCAACGCCGGCACCATCACCCTGCGCCGCGAGGCATGGACCGTGCCTGAAAGCTTTGCCTTTGGCGAGGCGCAGTTGAAGCCGCTCTGTGGGGGTGAAACATTGCCGTGGAAGCTTGCCTAAGAGCATGGGCGGCAGAGTGTTCTGCTCCGTGTCCCCCGGCCTGCGGCCTCCTCCTTTACCTGCGCAGAACACTCTGCCGCCCATGCTCTTAGGCGCTATTGACTGGTCTGCCCCCTGGCTGGCGCCTTATGCTGCGGTGGGCCAGAACGTCGCCGCCCAGGTGTCTGCGGGCGTCTCCAGCGCGGCGGCGCTTAATGCCGCACTGGCGCCCAACGCAACCCCGGTGCGCTTTGTACCCCAAAGCGACTTGCCCGCCGGTGTGGCCTACGAGAGCTATATTTTTGATAGCAACTGCTGCCCAACCCGCGAGGGTTTGCACGATTTTTTCAATGGATTGGCGTGGTTGCGGTTTCCGCTGACCAAGCGCCGCCTGAACCACCTTCACGTGGCCCAGATCGCGCAGACGGGCATACAGCCAGTGCGTGGCCCGGCGCGCGACGGGTTGACCCTGTTCGACGAAAACGCGGCATTTCTGCAATGCCCCGATGCGCTGTGGGCCGCGCTGGCCGCCAAGGACTGGGAGCTTCTGTTTGGGGAGTTGCGTCCGCTGTGGGCGCAGTCGCATCTGGTGCTGTTTGGCCACGCCCTGCTGGAAAAGCTGGTTTACCCACGAAAACCGATCACAGCCCACGTCTACCGTGCGCAGGCTGCTACACATTCAATAGCAGATCTGGACGCCTGGATGGCCGCCGACCTGAGTGCCGAACGCTTGGCCAGCAAACCGTTTGCCCACTTGCCCGTGCTGGGCGTGCCGGGATGGTGGCCTGGCAATGATGTCCCCACGTTCTACGGGGACGCCAGTGTGTTCCGCGCGCCGCGCGCTTGAATTTGATCAAATCGACCTTACCATTCACGCTGTAGGCTCGTGTGAATCGGCCGAGAAAAAAAGGAAACCATGAAACGTATTATTTTGTTTGTCTTGACCAATGTGATGGTCGTCGCCGTTCTGGGCATAGTTGCCAGTCTGCTGGGGGTTAATCGTTACCTGACCGGCAGTGGGCTCAACCTGGGCGCTTTGCTGGGCTACGCGCTCATTATGGGCTTTGGTGGCGCCATCATTTCGCTGCTGATTAGCAAGCCCATGGCCAAGTGGACCTCGGGCGTGCGCATCATCGAGCAGCCGCAAAACGTGGATGAAGCGTGGATCGTCGAAACCGTGCGCAAACTGGCCGACAAGGCCGGCATTGGCATGCCTGAAGTCGGCATCTTCGAAGGCGACCCGAATGCCTTTGCCACCGGCGCGTTCAAGAACTCGGCCCTGGTTGCGGTGTCCACCGGGCTCCTGCAGGGCATGACCAAGGAAGAAATCGAGGCCGTGATCGGCCACGAGATCGCCCACGTGGCCAATGGCGACATGGTCACCATGACCCTGATTCAGGGCGTGATGAATACCTTTGTGGTGTTCCTGAGCCGCGTGATTGGCTACGCGGTGGACAGCTTCCTGCGCAAGGGCGACGACCGTTCGGGCCCCGGCATCGGCTACATGATCACGACCTTTGTGCTCGACATTGTGTTGGGCTTTGCCGCCGCCATGGTGGTGGCATGGTTCTCGCGCCACCGCGAGTTTCGCGCTGATGCCGGTGCCGCGCAGTTGCTGGGCCGCAAGCAGCCCATGATCAATGCATTGGCCCGTCTGGGCGGCATGGCGCCGGGCGAGTTGCCCAAGAGCGTGGCCGCGTTCGGCATTGCCGGTGGCATCGGGCAGTTGTTTTCTACCCACCCACCGATCGAAGAGCGGATTGCGGCGCTGCAGAACATGCAGGGCTGAGGTCGCCCCCACGCGCAGCGCTGCGTGTCATTCCAGCGGGGCCGCCTCGGTTTCACCACTGCGTAAGACCAGATCGGCCAGTCTTTCGCTGGAAATATCGAGCCGGGCTGACAGTACACGGGCGATGTTGCGGTAAATGATGTGGGCGCTGTCGGGGTAGGCGTCCACCCGCTCCCGGTCAAAGCGCATGGTCACGCTGTCGCGCAGCGCCCGCACGGTGGCGGTGCGCAGGTGGTTGCCCACCAGCGCCATTTCTCCAAAGCACTCACCTGCGGCAAGGGTGGCGAGGGTCACCGAGCGATCGCCCCTGTTTTTTTCAATCACCATTTCACCGGCAATCAGGACGTGGAACGAGCTGCCGATGTCACCCTCGTTGAACACCACGTCGTCCGCCTTGTGCGGCATATGCTCGGCCATGGCCAGCGTGCTCATCAGACAGTCGTGGGTCATGCCCTGAAAGACCTTGACCTTGTTGGCAATCTTCTGAACGATGGCGGCGTCCAGGTTTAATCCGGCGGGGCGCACGATGATCTCGGCGCGCACGTTTTCAGCAAA
>JAIPDC010000042.1 GCA_021737865.1 Rhodoferax sp. | reverse complement strand
CTTTGCTCCGCGCTGGCCGCCGAGATCTCTTGCACCAGCTCCGAGGTTTTCTGGATGCTGGGCACAATTTCATCCAGCAGTTTGCCTGCACGCTCGGCGGTGAATACGCTGGAGCCCGCCAGATCACCAATCTCTTTGGCCGCCTCCTGGCTGCGCTCTGCCAGTTTGCGCACTTCGGCGGCGACGACTGCAAAGCCTTTGCCATGCTCGCCCGCTCTGGCGGCTTCGATGGCGGCGTTCAGCGCCAACAGGTTGGTCTGGTACGCAATGTCGTCCACGATACCAATCTTGGAGGCAATTTGCTTCATGGCAATAACGGTCTGGCTCACCGCGCCGCCACCATCGGTTGCTTCCTTGCTGGCCTTGGCAGCCATGCCATCGGTGACACGGGCGTTGTCGCTATTTTGGCTGATGCTGGCCGACATAACATCGATTTGCGAGCTGGTTTCTTCGACACTGGCGGCCTGTTCGCTGGCCGCTTGTGACAGCGACTGCGCAGTGGCGCTGACCTGGTTGGCTGCACCGGTCAGCGCATCAGCGGCGGCGCGCACTTCGCCCATTACGCGTGTAAGGTTTTCGGCGGTGGTGTTGGCACTGTCTTTGACTTTGCCGAACAGGCCCTGATAGTCGCGCTCGATGCGTCGCGTCAAGTCGCCGTCTGCAAAGGCCGCCAGCACATCGGCAACGTCGCCCAGACCTTTCTCGCTCGTATCCAGCAACTGGTTCATGCCAGTAGACAGGTTGGCAAAGAAACCTTCTTTTCCCTCTAGCGCCAGACGACGGCCAAAGTCGCCTTGCGCCGCGGCCTGAACGACGGCGGCGACTTCCATTTCTACGCCCACCTCGGCCGTACGATCCGCCCATTCCACAACACTGCCCAGGCGGTTGCCATGGGCATCCAGGATAGGATTGGCCATGAGGCTGAAATGCAGATTTCCAACCTGGATCTGGGTTTTGTAGGTGGTCTTGAGGGCAGCCAGCAAGTGGCGCTGGTGTGCAGGGTTCTTGTGGAAGACGTCGATATTTTTGCCGACGAGTGTGCGCGCATCAAAGTGGGGCAGGGCCTTGCGGAGTTCCGACTCGTTGCGCAGCATCATCGCTGTGACGGTCTCATTCATGTAGACAATGTTCAGATCCACATCGGCAATCATGACATTGGTGGTGCACTTGTCGAGCGCGTTGCGGACGCGCAAATTTGTGCGCGCCGCTGTAGCCGCCTCTTGCAGTGACGACTGCACTTTGTCCATGGCTTCGCTGATTCGGGCCTTTTGACCGGGCAGGCGCTCCATGACGGTGTCGAGCTTGCCTTCGGAGTACTCGGTCACCAAGTCCACAATTTTCATTTTGACGGCAATGTGCGACTGCACCAGATGATTCAACGACTGCCCCATGGTGCGATAGGCGCCTTCCAGCTGATCAACGGGCATGACGTGGTCAATCAATCCTGCGTCATGCTTGCGTGCCATCTCTTGCTGGGCCGCTTCAAATTGCTGTAGCGTGCCCTGCATTTTGGCCAGCGGACTGAGCAATTGACCGATTTCGGAGGTGTCCGCCTCGATCCGGGTATCGAGTCGGCCAGATGCCACCAGGTTGGCAACCCCCAATGCCTTGCCCAGTGGTTTGGTGATGCTGGTAGTCACTGCATAAGCCACGACAATCGCCAAGACAACGGCCATCGCCACGATCCACATGGCGGTGTGCGAAATTTGGTCCGCCTTTGCCTCGGAGGCATTCAGATCGGCCTTCATTTGGTCAACTTGAGATTTAACAAAAGGTGCCAACGACTTTTGCAGCTTTTCGCTCGCACTATCAAACCCAGCCATCAGCTTGTTGCCTGCGTCGGGACCACTCGCAACGTAGGCCTTTGCCATGGCCTGACCAGTCGAGTAATAGTCGACCGCACTGGCCTTGATTTCCCGCATTTGTTGGAGCGACTGGGCATCGCCTATTGCCGAAAAATGCTTCTCAAACTGGTCCAACGACATACTCAACGCATCGAAATTCTCTTTTGCCTTCTGGAATCCGTCATCCAGTCCGTCCTTGCCACGGGTTGCCGAAATGTCTGATAAAAACTGCTGAATCTGGACCACGTTCTTGTCAAGCTGCGTGGCCAGCAGCGCGTACTGAACGCTGTTCTCCGACACATTCGCCATGCTCTGCTTGACCTGTGTAAGTTGGCCGCCAAGCCAGGCCGTAAAACCAATAAATAAAACGATCGGCAGGGCGAAGCCCCACAAAATACGTGCTTTGATGGACATATTAAAACTCTTCATAGCGACATGACTTTCATCGACAAACGAGACCAAGCGGTGCGGCAGACCCTATCGTTAACGCTGACTGATGGGTTGTATTTGTCTCGGATCAGGCCGCAACGGATTTTTCCGCCAGCAGAGCCATGTCATCCACATTCAAGGCCCGCTCGGGCTCCAAAATCACGATGAACTCGCCGTCCACTTTACCCATGCCCCGAATGAATTCGCGTTGAATGGAGGCGCCAAACTGGGGCGGTGGCTCAATCTGCGAAGGCTCGATTTCAATGACTTCGCTCACCGCATCGACCATCAAGCCCAACTCCATCTTTTCACCCTCGCTGCTGGCATCAAAAATCACGATGCAGGTCTTTTTCCCAACCACCGTGGTGGAGCGGCCGAATCGGGATTGCAGATCAATCACGGGAACCACTGCACCGCGCAAGTTGATCACACCGCGCACAAAGTTGGGCATCAAGGGCACGACGGTCATCGCAGCGTGTTGAATAATCTCGCGCACGGTGCGTATGTCCATTGCAAACACTTCATCACCCAGCGTGAAAGTCAAGTACTGCACAGGAACGTTATCGGTGGTCATAGAACGGTTTCAATAGGGTTTGAAGTTCGAACCGCCTCCACGCACAGCGGTTGGCCGCAAGGGTGCACTGAGGCGGGGCGCCGGAGTGCCCCCACGACGCTCACCGCCACCAATCTCATGGCGACTGCGCACTTTCGGTGCCTCGTCACCGAGGTTGAAAAATGCAACCGATTGCTGAAGTTGCTCTGCCTGCCCCGAGAGTTCCTCACTGGTGGCTGCCAGCTCCTCGGAGGCGGATGCGTTTTGCTGCGTGGCCTTGCTGAGCTGACCCATGGCGCCACCAATTTGCACCACCGATTCACTTTGCTCAGCGCTGGCAGCGGCAATTTCCTGCACCAGTTCAGAGGTCTTCTGGATGCTGGGCACAATCTCGTCGAGCAACTTGCCGGCGCGCTCTGCGGTGGACACGCTGTTGCCCGCGAGCTCACCAATTTCCTTGGCCGCCTGCTGGCTGCGCTCTGCCAGTTTTCGCACCTCGGCCGCCACAACGGCAAAGCCCTTTCCATGCTCACCTGCGCGGGCCGCTTCAATGGCGGCATTCAGGGCCAGCAGATTCGTCTGGTAGGCAATGTCATCAACGATGCCAATCTTGGCAGCAATTTGCTTCATCGCCACAACGGTCTGGCTGACGGCGCTGCCGCCATCGGTGGCCTCTTTGCTGGCCTTGGTAGCCATGCCATCGGTCACCTTGGCGTTGTCGCTGGTCTGGCTGATGCTGGCCGACATGACATCGATCGAGGCAGTGGTCTCTTCAACGCTGGCGGCCTGTTGGCTGGCGGCCTGTGAAAGAGACTGCGCGGTGGCGCTGACCTGATTGGCCGCGCCGGTCAGGGCATCGGCTGCACCACGCACTTCATCAATGATGCTGGCCAGCTTTTCAGAACTTGCATTGGCATCCTGCTTGACCTGGTCAAAAATCCCCTGCGCATCGCGGGTAATGCGTTGCGTCAGGTCGCCGGTGGCCATGCCTGAAAACACGCGCCCGACATCATCGATGATGCCCGCCATCTTTTCACTGGTGTCGTTGGCATCGATCTTCACTTGCCCAAAGGTGCCGGCATAGTCGCGGGTCACGCGCTGCGAGAGATCGCCGGCCGCCAACGCACCAAACACCCGCACCACATCGGAAAAGATCACCGAAGTCGTCTCCATCAGAGCATTCACGCCGCCGCAAAGAGATTCAATCGGACCGCTCTTGCCTTCCAGAGGAATGCGTTGTGAAAGGTCTCCTTTCATCGCGGCGGAAGTCACCGCCTGCGCCTGCTCGACCGCATTGCGCAACATCTCATTGGCATTGACAGCGGCGCTCACGTCCGTGGCGATCTTCACTATCTTGACAACCCGCCCCATCTCGTCCGTGACGGGTGCGTAGACGGCTTGCAGGGAAACCTGCTGCCCCGATTTGGTAATGCGTTTAAAGACATCACTTTGCGGCTTGCCATCGTTCAAATCGCGCCAGAACTGCTGATACGCCTGTGCGTTGTATATGGCCGGCTCGCAAAACATGCGGTGGTGTTTGCCGGTGATTTCATCGCTTTGGTAACCCATCACCTGCAGGAAGTTTTTGTTCGCCTTGAGCACGTGCCCACCCAGATCGAATTCGATGTAAGCGTAGGAGGCATCAATGGCGTTGATGATGCCGCGTGCATTTTGGCGCTCAATTTCGGCCGCGGTGATGTCATAGCGCACGCCCAGATACTTCATGGGCTTGCCGTTGTCGCCCAGAATGGGGGCAATAACCGCGTCAACATAATAGGGCGTGCCGTCTTTGGCGCGGTTCTTGACGATGCCACGGAAGATGTCCCCGCGCCCGATGGTGGACCACATTTCCTTGAACACCGACTTGGGCATATCCGGGTGGCGCGTGGTGCTGTGCGGCTGCCCGATCAGTTCACTGCGGCTGTACTTGGACACCTCAATAAACTTTTCATTGATGCTGAGGATGTCCCCCTTTTTGTCAGCCTCGGAGACGATGCTGGTCAGGTTCATGATCTCGGTGCGGACCTTGAGTTCGGCTTCCAGATCGGCGATGCGCCGCTCCAGGTCTGACCCATTGAAGATTCGTGTAAACCAGGAAGTGGAATTGTCAGCCATGTATTGCTCCGTTTATAAGTATGAAATGTGCGTTTGAAAAAGTCGGATGTAGCAGGGTGCGGTCAGTGCACTGCCTGCACGGATTCGCTACCGGTCACCAGCTCACCTAAAGAATTTACATCCAGTATCAGTGCCACCTCGCCACTGCCCAGGATCGATGAACCTGAAATTCCGCGCAGGGTTTTGAACAACCGCCCTAACGGCTTGATAACGGTCTGCTGCTGGCCCAGCAGCACCTCAACCTCAATTCCGTATTGGCCACGGGTGGAGTGCACAACCACCACACTGACGCGGTCGTTGTGGTTGGACTCCACGCCGTACAGCGTGCGCAACCGGACCACCGGCAAGACGGCGCCACGCAGTTCCAGGCAGTGACGGCCGTTCTTATCCACCTTGACCTTGTCGCTGCCGGCCTCAATGACTTCAACCACCGCCTCCAGTGGCAACACAAACTTGGACCTGCCCACACCGACCAGAAAACCGTCGATGATGGCAAGAGTCAGCGGCAGGCGAATGTCCACTTGCAATCCGTGTCCCGGATTACTGGTTAACCGCAGGGAGCCGCGCAAGGCTTCAATATTGCGGCGCACGACGTCCATGCCGACACCGCGACCAGACAGGTTGGTGACCTGCTCGGCAGTCGAAAAACCGGGCTCGAAAATGAGCATATTGATGGCGTCATCGCTGGGCACCACACCTTGCTCGACCAGTCCCCGGTTCCAGGCGCGCTGCAGCACCCGTTCACGGTTGATGCCCCGGCCGTCGTCTTCAATGCGAATCAAAATGGCACCCGTTTCATGTTGCGCACTCAAGACCAGTTTGCCTGCAGCCGACTTGCCCGAGGCCAGTCGCTCCTGGGGCGTCTCTAACCCGTGGTCCAACGAGTTGCGCACCAGATGCATGAGCGGATCGGCGATTTTTTCAACCATCGACTTGTCCAGTTCGGCGTCGCCGCCCACAATCTCAAAGTTGACCTCCTTGCCCAGACTCGATGCGGTATCGCGCACCACACGCCTAAAGCGGCTAAAGGTCTCCCCGACGGGCACCATGCGAAGGCCCAGCGTCCCGTTGCGAATTTCTTCAATGAGACCGTTCATGTATAGATTGGCTTCGATCAACGCCGAGTCATGGGTCTCGCGCGCCAGCAAGGTCGCACCGGCACCGGCAATGACCAGCTCACCGAGCAAGTTGATGACGGCATCCAATCGGTCCGCCTGCACCCGGATATAGCGCTCTTCGCTGGGTGCGTTCTCCCGGATTTTTTGCTGCTTGCCCAGCGCGGCGGCAACCACTTCGGGCGCCACGCCGGCCTGGGTTTCCAGCAAATCGCCCAGCTTGGGCTTGGCAACCAGTGGCATCCCGCGCGACTGTTGCTGGTTGCTGAGCACCTGCTCAAGCTTGTCCTGCGACACCGCCCCGACTGATACCAGCATGTCGCCCAGGCGCGGGGTCTCGGGCATTTCCTCGATCGCACGGGCCATCCTTTGCCCCTCGGTCTCGGGGGCCACGACATCGAGCTCGCAATCGTCCAGCACAAAACTGAAAGCCCCTTCAATGTCTTCGCGTTGGGAAGCAGTCTCCAACTCCATGTAGAAGCTCAGGTAGCAACTCTCAGGATTCAGGTTTACCAAGGGTGGCACGGTTTCAGAACCGCAGCGCACGCTCACAACCCGACCAATGCCGCCCAGGTAGCGGGCAATCGACAACGGATCCATGCCGTTGCGAAACGTTTCGGGCCCAAAGCGTGCGGAAATGGTCCATATACGCAGGCCTGCATCCGGTGTCTGCACCAAATCACGGCCCGGTGCCGCGTCACTCACCGTAGCAGCCACCGCGCTCGTTGCAGGCTCGGTCAACGCCTGTAACCGGATGACCAAATCGGCCCGTTCCGCCTTTTGCTCTGGCGTGTCCGCACCTTCATCGGCCGCAGTGTCGACCAGAAACTTGATCTGGTCATTGCATTGCAGCAGCAGGGTGCTGATGTCTGGTGTGAGGGCGATATCGCCATCACGCATTTTGTCCAGCAAAGTCTCTACATGGTGCGTGAACTCCACCACACGGTTGAGTCCAAAAATACCGGCCGAGCCCTTGACAGTGTGGGCGCACCGAAACAGCGAGTCGAGCAGTTCACGGTTGTCGGGCTGTTCTTCAAGTTCCAGCAGAAGCGTCTCAATGGCCTCGATCTGCTCCGCCGCCTCGCTGATAAAAGCAGGCATGGCCTGCGCAATGAAATCCTGGTCGGCATCGCTGCTGTAGCTCATGTGCTGGACTCCCCATTACTGGATTTGAGATACCGTTTGTCGAGCCAGCCACCAAAGCCCATGGTGCGGCACGCTTCGGCAAACGGCTCACTGGCTTCCACCAGATGCCACGTCTGCTCCATATTGCTCAGAGCAGCAAGCAGTTGCAGGCCGGAACCATCAACCTCGACCACATCCCGCGCCGATATCTCCATGTAGCCTTTGCCCTTGCTAATTTGCTCGGTAGCCCATGTCAATAGCGCGTCACGCGACTCAAGAGCGCTATAAATATTCAACTCGGAGGGAAGCTCAAACCGGTCACTCATGGAAACCCCCATCTTGCATCAAGAAAAAATGGATCCGGTAGCGTTGCCACCGCCCCAGGACACTTACGTGCACAGTTTTGCGACCGCACTCACAAGTTGTGTCGGCGAAAATGGTTTGACCATCCAGGCCTTCGCGCCGGCGGCCTTACCCTCTTCCTTTTTCGAGTCCTGACTCTCTGTGGTGAGCATCAGTATCGGCATGAACTTGTAGGTGGGCAGTTGCTTGGCCGCTTTGACAAACTCGATGCCATTCATGACCGGCATGTTCACATCGCAAACTGCCATATTCACCTGCCGACCGTCCAGCAAAGCCAATGCGGCCTTCCCGTCACCCGCCTCAATGACGTCATAACCGGCACCGGTGAGTGCCATTCTGACGACCTGACGCAGACTTGCAGAGTCATCAATTACCAAAATCGTCTTTGCCATTTCAACCTCTCAAAAAAAAGTAGTTTCGTTATCACCGTTGTTCGCAGGGCCAGCCGAATGGGGCGCCTGGTGATCCTGGTGTTGCTCGCTCATTGCGTATTGCGACTCGAGTTGCAACAGCCATCCAGCCAGATCGGGAACACCCGCTGTATTGTCGGACAACGCTTGTTGCAGGCGAACAATATCACCCTCGATCAGGGCCAGCATCTGACTGATGCGGTCCTGGTATTGAAAACCCATATACATGCGGTCCACCTGCGCTGCCACCATCTGAGTCTCATGCTGGAAAGGCTTGGATATCTGCTCCATCGCGCCTACTGCATTGCGCACCATGCCCAGCACCTGTTCGATCGCGGACCGGCTTGCCCCCGACAAACCGGCATCCTGCAAAACAGGGCTGAGGGTCTGCTCGCAGGCCCCAACCAAACCGGCCATACCCCCAATAGGTTGTGCCAATGCATCGTTGATTTGTTGCGACTGGCGCTCAGCCATGTTGATATGCGGCCCGATGTCCGAAAAAGCCTGCAGCATTTGCGTGACGGCACCCTCCGACTGCACGCGTGAGGTAGACAGATGCCGCCCCCAAACTGGCAACAACCCGGCGCACAACGCGAGCCAAGCCTCAGCAGATCGAACATCTGCTGCGTCGTCATAGGCGGGTGAAATTCCGTTTTGCATGGTTTGCTTTATGCGAATGTAGACTAATTAATCCATTGTGCATTGACGTAGCAGCCGCATCCTATGAGGCGATCAGGGTCAATCGGCACGACATACGACAACTTGGTTTGCACCTCCTGGGTCAGCGGATTGGATATGGAGTAGGTCACCCATCCACCGCTATCGCGATCACACACGCTCCATGCATCTGTCGTCAGTTGGTCCCCAACATCCCCGAGCAAGTCACCCAACCTGACCCCCACGCGCGTGTGATCCGAGCCGCACGCAACATAGGCCCCCTGCCGGTCAAGGATGAAGATGTACAGATCCTTCCAGTTGAAGCGCCCCTGCTTGTCATGGAACACGGTAATCGCCTCGTGCAGACCAAGTCTGCCAATTTCGACCAACCCATCAAAGACCATCTGCCGGGCCTCATCGGCGGAGCCCTGGCGCAGTTGAATATGGCTGACCGAGATTTCCAACTCCGAGGCCTGAACCGTCATACCGTCCGAATTGGCACTCGCACGCACCACCAGCGCTGCATTCTCCTGGGTCAAGACGTCCAGATCACCGACCGCATGCACCACATCTTGCAGGGCGGCACTTTGGCTCGCACCCCCCTCCGCCATGACATTGACGTTGGTCGCAATTTCGCTAATGCCGGCCACCAAACTCTCCATGACCTTGTTGATACGCTCAATTTGCGTGACGGTGCTGTCGATTCTGTCGGATGACTCCCTGATCAGGCCCCGCACTTCGGCAGCCGCTGTCTGACTGCTCTTGGCCAGACGCCGCACCTCGGCGGCGACAACGGCAAAACCGCGCCCTTGCTCACCCGCACGCGCGGCCTCCACAGCCGCATTGAGCGCCAGCAAATTGGTCTGAAAGGCGATGGCATCAATCGTGCCGACAATTTCGTTCATTCGGCCGGAGGTCGCCTGCAGCGGGCCCAGACCACTCACTGCAAGTTTCATTTCCTCGCCCGCACCGGAAGCTTCCTTGTGAAGCATGTCCGTCATGACGCTGACCTCTTGCGAGGCTTCTGCATTGCGCGACACCGTTTCACTGACCCGGCGCACGTGCATGGCGGTTTGCGTCAGGTGCTCCCCTTGCGTCTGCGCGCGCTCAGCCAGCGAGCGTGTGTCTTCCACAAGCTTTTTGCCCGTGTCTCCAAGTTGAACCGCCGCGCTGCGAATATTGGCCACCATTTCCGACATGCGCCGTGTTACCAGCTCGAACTGACGGCCAAAATTCCCCATGCTGTCAATACCCAGCGTGCCCGCGCTTCCCGTGAGGTCGCCGGTGGCGGCCTGCTTCATGACGTCGTCAATCTGCTGACGGTCAGTGTGGTTGCTCTTGAAGAAACTCGCCACGGCGTACCCCCAAAGCGACAGGCCTGAAAAAGCGATGGCCAGAGTGAGCCACATCTCAAAATTCGTCTGGGCTTGAAGGCCGCCAGCGGCAGCCGATGCCAGGGGTGGGTTAACCAGCGCCAGCACGTGCATCACAGTCAGCGCCACGACGGCAGCCAGCAGTGGTGCAGCAATAACCCAAAATTTGCTGCGCCCGCTCAACATTGCCATCAACGCCAAGCCAGGCTTGAATAGTCCGTTAACGGGTTCACTCGTAGGCAACTTCGCTCCTCGTTTTTGTAATAAAAATACTATCTTGAGCGCACACGCAATAGCCCGCACACCGACCAACTAGAGGCTCGAAATAACTTTAGCAGACTTGGTTGACATATTCTGTCAAATATCAAATGCTTTGGAAGAAACCTCGTACGCTGCACGGCGTGGGTCGCCTCATGCAGCGGCAGGAGAGCGCTTGACCGCACGCCTGGTGCGCTTTGGCTTGTCCTGGTTGGCACCGACTGCCGGCAATTTTGGCAGCAGCCCCGCAGCACCTCGGGGCTTTCTTCGCGCAGCGCGTTGCGCCAGCGCGAGGTAGTCCTGGAAACTATCCCGCAAGCACTGAGCCAGAACTTCAGGGTCCGGCAACTGCTCTGCGCAACCGGTAAATGAAATGACGATGGTGTTGTTGTAGCCTGTCACGGAAAACACCAGCCCCATGCCATCCGAGATCGGCATAATGGCCGACAGATAGGTCAGCCGCGCGCCTTGCAGGTAAAGCGGCACACGCGAGCCCGGCACATTGGTAATGGCACAGTTCGCCAGTGGTGCCCAATCGCCGAGCAAAGCCGATGCCGAGCGCAGCATCTTGCTGGTGGCAGCAATAGCCAACGAGGGGGCGTTCTGCGCCAGGTTGGTCAACTCGCGGGCGCTGAGCGCCTGGGCCATGACGGCCGAAGAAGAGCTCGAGGCCTGAATGGCAGTGAGTCGCCCCACCGGGTCGGCAATATCGGTCGCCAGAGCGACGCGCACCCAGGAAAAATTGGTCTTTGGATCGGACTCGAAATCGCTGTGTACGGCAATGGGTGCCGCGGCAAGCAAGGTCTCACCCGGCAATTCTTCCTGCAGTTCAAGATAGCCGCGCAAACCTCCCGCGCACACTGCCAGCACCACATCATTGACCGTCGCACTGGGAACCAGCGCCCGAATGGTCTTGAAATCTTCCAGCGCAAAACGGCGCGTGTCAAAGACACGCTGGGCCGACACCTCTGTATTGAACCGCGTCATGGGAAATGCATGCGGCAGACCCATCATCTCACCGGCAAAAGTCTTCGCAGTAGCCTTCAGCGCCGTCCAACTTGCGCGCACCGGTTGCGCCATGCGCAAGGGAAACATGGCCAGGTTGACACCTGCCAACCAGAACAACTGCAGGTTTCCCGGCGCCGTTTCCGGGAACCAGGGCGCTGCCGGAGCCGGCACCGGAGCAGCCGGTGTGAGGTCGTGCAGCAGCTTGGTGATCTCGTTTCCATTGGCCACATCGATGGCCGCATGGTGAACCTTCAGCAATACTGCAAAGCTGCCAGCCGGCAAGTCCAGAAAACTGTCCAACCCCTCAATGACATACATCTCCCACAACGGACGATTCAAGTCCAGCGGACGGGCGTGGATGCGCGCGGACTGGATACAAAACTGGCGCCAGTCGCCCGGTTTAGGCAAGGCAATATGGTGGACATGGTGTTCAATATTGAAGTTGTCATCTTCGATCCAGTACGGGTAATCGAGGTCCATCGGGACCCGCAGGATCTTCTCGCGAAAATTGGGCAGCTGGTCAAGCCGGCTTTCGACGTGGGCAAGAATCTGCTTGAAACGAACAACCCCGCCCGGAGCAGTGGACTGGTCATAAATATGCAACAGCGTCACGTTGGAATTGGCGTGTGCTGTATCGGAATAGACAAAGGCGGCATCATGTTCACTCAATTGGCGCATGGTTGACTCTCTCGATTCAGGTTGCTGCTGCGGTGGCCTCAGCGGGCGGCTCGGCACTGACCAAGACGCTCAACGCTCGCTTGAGAAGACCCTTGGCAGAAAAAGGCGTCCAGTCGCCCTCCGGCTGCGACAGTCGCTCGGCCACAATGGCCAGCACAATACCATTGAAGCCCAAGCCGATATGGCTGCCGGGCACCTGAATGTTTTCGTGCAATGCCGGGTCGCCGTCGATGGTGGCCTCCTGTGGCGGCACCACACCGTCCGACAACGAATACAGGCAACTCGTCGGAATGGCCAGACGCCGCCGCTCGCGCATGACTTTGGCGCGCGGCAGCATCACGTGCGCTGACGCCCCCAGCCGGTGTGACACGACGCGGTACAAGGCCTTGACCACATTGGGTGACTGACTTCCGGCTGCCTCGACACTGACAGGGCTGCCCAGCGTAATGATCGAACGCACACACTCCACAGCATTTTGTGCCCCATACATCGAAAACACACCGCCCAGGCTCCACCCCACCAGACTCACCTTCTTGCCCGTGATGTGGTGCAGATAGCGAATTTTTTGCGGCAATGCGTTAGCGTGCTTGCTGCGAAAGCCCATGTTGCGGCCCAGCCCCCAGGTGTGAACGTCGTACCCCTTGCTTTGCAAAAACAGTTTCAAGGCAATCAGCGAAGCCTCACTGGCCATAAACCCGGGCACCAGCAGCACCGGATGGCCGTCGCCGGCTGGAGCCTCCATCAGCAAGGGCAGCGAAACCGGCAGAAGCGCCATCTCCAGCAAACCGCGGCCTTCCAGCAGTGAAGTCAAGGCATGGGGCGCTCCGACATGGGCATGACGAACGACGGGACGACGACGGGGCATTTAAAACACTCCTAAGTTTGCGGCTGCAGGGACAGATTTACAGTCTACGGTTATTTTTCGGCCCTGCACTTGGGAGGAATACCTAATGCGATGCATTGGCGACACCCCTGCTCGCAAGCTGCAGCACGGGAGTTTTCCATCGGCGAGAGCAATTGGGGCAGAATGGGCGACAAGCCTTGGCTCTGGTTGTGCAGATCCAGCCGTTACTGCCGTCCCCAGAGAAACAATTCAAATGAAAAAGTCCAAGATTGGCCATTTGTCCGTCACGTTGGCACTGGCGTTGCTGCTGCTTGCCTGTGAATCGAGTCCGACCCAACTGGTCAGTGCCGGTCCGCCCAAGGCTGAACTGCAATTTGTCGACTTGCAGGGCTTTGATCGTGATTTAACTACTTCACTGTCGACACCTTTACCCAGAGTCAATGTGGCGTTCTATGACCGCGTGGTCCCGAGTGCTTTGCCTGAGCGCTTGCAGCACTGGATGAAAGCAGTCGAGGCCGGCGGCGGAAGTGTGAAGGTCGTGTCACCCAAATCGGATGTGACGGCAAAGAGTCCATTTCTATTAATCAGCGCCATCAGCTCTATTTGGTCTGCGTCCAAGCTATTCAAAGACCTGTCCACCCAGGCGCAGTTCAAGGCGGCAAGTGCCTTCAACGCCGAAATCATTCTCAAGCGCGAGGACAACGGCGACGCCATCGTAGACCAGGTGGTATTCATCCAGAAACCGAAATAGGCTTGAGGCTGTTTGACGCGTTTTTGTAGCGCCCGCAAGAATATTCAAACAATACGGAATGAGTTATGGTCCGAAAGATTTTCACAGCACTTCTATGCACCTTCATTTGTTGGCCATCTTCAGCCCAGATCGCTGCAAACCCCAGTGCAAAACAAATGATCGAGCAACTAACCGCATCGCCCAACGGCAGTCCCCGCAATCTTTTTGTGGAAGAGGTCTCGATGCCCACCGATTCACCGACCAGTGCTGCGCCGGTACCGGCTCGACCCTATCTGTCCTTGCTGATCCAGTTTGACTTCAACTCGGCCACCGTGCGCGCCGAGAGCCACCCGGCGCTGGTCAATTTGTCAAAGGCATTGCAATCGGCGCGGTTGTCGGGTTCCCGGTTCGCCATTGAGGGCCATACCGATGCCAAGGGCGCGCCAGACTACAACCTCAAACTCAGTCAACAGCGGGCGCAAGCGGTGTGCGATTTCCTTCAAGCGCGAGGCGTGATGGAATCGCGTTTGCAAGCGAGCGGCAAGGGTGCATCGGAGCTGGCCAACAGCACCCAGCCTTTCGCGGCCATGAACCGGCGGGTGCGCATCGTCAATCTGGACTAAATATGAAAAGACAGACTGTAGCCCGCGTAAAAATTGCACATAGCGCTACTTATTCAATAGCATTTGCGGTCACCCTCCTGTGTGCCACAAGCTGGCAACCGGGCATGGCGCAGACGGGTCCGGGCAAGGCCAAAGCGCTCGCACCCGGCGAGCGCAATTTGCAGGTGCAAGCAGCGGCATCAACAGGCATCAACCACTCCCAGCGCCTGGCGCTGATAATCGGCAATTCAGCATACAAAGACGCGCCGCTGACCAACCCGGTTAACGATGCGCGTGCCATCGCGCAGGCGCTGCGCGACTCGGGCTTCACCGTCATCACGCGCGAGAACATTGACCATCGCGGCATGCTCGCCGCTCTGCGCGAGTTTGGCGACCGACTGCGCGCGGGCGGCACCGGGCTTTTTTACTACGCCGGCCACGGCATGCAGATCAAGGGGCGCAACTACCTGATTCCGGTGGGCGCCAATATCGACCGCGAAGACGAAGTGGCCTATAGCGCCGTGGACGCGCAGGCGGTGCTCGACAAGATGGAAGCGGCCGGCAACGTGGCCAACATCATGATTCTGGACGCCTGCCGCAACAACCCGTTCACGCGCAGCATGCGCAGCGGGCAGGCCGGTTTGGCGCAAATGGATGCGCCGGTGGGCACGCTACTGGCCTATGCCACATCCCCTGGCGCCGTGGCCAGCGATGGCAGTGGTGCCAATGGCCTGTACACGCAACACCTGCTCAACGCCATCGCTCAGCCCGGCAACAAGGTGGAAGACGTCTTCAAACAAGTGCGCGCCAACGTACGCCGCGATTCGCAGGGCAAGCAAGTGCCGTGGGAGTCCACCTCGCTCGAAGGCGACTTTTATTTTCGCAACCCCCCAGCCCCCGCCAAGCCCGTGGACCCGGCCCAGGGCATGGAAGCAGCCCTGTGGGACGCCGTCAAGGACAGCAAGCTCGCGCTGGAGTTACAGGTTTATCTGAATCGCTATCCGGCGGGCATATTTTCGGCCGAGGCCATGAAGCGCGTAAGCCTCCTGCAAGCCGCGAGTACGGAACGCACCGCCGCCGAATCAGCGCGAAAAGCCGCCACCGAGCGGGCAAGCGCTGAAGCTACCAGGAAAGCGACAGCCGAACGGGCCACGGCAGAAGCTGTGCAAAGGGCAACCGCTGAGCGCGTCACAGCCGAGGCGGCGAACAAGGCTGCTGAGGAACGCGCCAGCGTCGATGCAGCCAACAAGGCCGAAGCTGAAAGCGCGTTGGCGCATGCCAAGGATCAGTCAGCCCTGCAAACTGCTATCGACAATCGCACAGCCGAACTAATGGCCAGCCTGGCCGCGCCCGCCAAGCCCTTGCCTGCGGCCACTCCAGCGGCGGAGAAAAAACCGGCACCGCCGTCAGCGGCCAGCAACAGCCTGGGCTTTATGGTCGGAGACAGCTACCGTTACCAAATCGTTGACAGTTGGAAGAAGGAAGTGGTTGGCAACGAGAACTTCAAGATCAGCAAGATATTGGCCAATGGCGACGTGGAATGGAACGATGGCAAGCTTATTACATCACCCGACGGCGCATACCGTCGCAGCGCGAGGAAACAGGGAACCTACGAATACAGTCCTCAGTTGGAGTGGATACCCAAGGAACTCCGGGTCGGCTACAGACAGTCTGTTGAATACTCCGTCAACAGAACAACCGATGCTTTTGAACAAATCGAAAAGCACAAAGGTACTTTGGTTGCTAAGAGCATGGAAAAAGTCAAGGTTCCAGCTGGCGAGTTCGAGGCCTTCCGAATCGAGAGCGAAACCGACTTTACGGGCGAGAGAAACAATGGTAGCCGGGGATGGTACGGACACGCGACAGTGGTGCTTTGGTATGTTCCCACCTTGCGAAGGTATGTCGCAGTCGACCAGGAAATTTATATCAATGGCCGCCTCGATACGCGCCAGCGCTTCGAGCTGACCAGCTTCTCGGTGCGCGGCGCGCAAGACCTGGCGCAGCGGTGAGCACCTGAGCCATGCAGTTCTGGCACCCCATCGCCCTGCGCATCGGCGCCTTGCCGGCGCGGCGCGTGACCTGGACGCTGGTGGCGCTGTTCTCGTTGTGGGTTGTGCTCGACGTCTTCATTTTCAAACTCACGGGTGGGGTGGCTCAATCAAGCTTTGATGCCATGGTGCGCAACCGGGTCGTGGTGGCCGCGCCCGACCCGCGCATTGTCATCATCGACATCGACGAAGCATCGCTCGCGCGCATGGGCAAAGAGTTTGGCCGCTGGCCGTGGCCACGCGACACCCTGGCCACCGTGCTGGAGCATATTGAACGTCAAGCGCCGGTAGCAATCGCCTGGGACCTTGTCTTTTCCGACGCCGATCGATTGAGCCCGGGCGGTGATGCCGCTTTTAATGAAGCCGCCGCACGCAGCCTGCACAGTCACTTCCCGGTCGTGCGCTTGCCTCAAGCCAACGACTCCGCCAGTCAGATCACCCGCGCCGCCCTGCCAGGCCTGTGGCTGGCACCTGGGCCGGGGGCACAGACCCGGCAGACGGCAGGCAAGGCATCCACTGTGGCCTTGATTGCACCCGCGCTCCCAGCCGTTGCGAGCGGACGGCTGGGCTATAACAATGGATACGTCGACACCGACGGCGTTCTGCGCCGCTACCGCTATCTGGAGCCACTGGCAGACGGCAGCGCCATCCAGTCGCTGCCATTGAGCATTTTGAGTGCTATCAATCCAGTAGCGCATCACGCACATCTCACGGGGGCTACAGGCACTATTGACTCAAAGAATGAACTGATCGCATGGCGCCGCGCACCGGATGCTTATCCCCGGATCGCATTTGCCGATGTATTTGCGCAAGCCGAAGGTGGCAAACCGTTAACGCCGGTGCCACCGTTTACGGGCAAAGTGGTCATCATTGGAGCCACGGCACCCAGCTTGCATGACATTCACCCGACACCGCTGTCGGCAATGCAGGCCGGCGTGGACTCCATGGCCACGGTTATCGACAATGCGCTGAATCAGCGGCATCTGCGAGAGCCTCCGCGCTGGCTGCAGGCAGCCCTGGCGATTGGACTGTGCGCGGGGCTGGCCTTGTGGGTTCAATTCAAGAGTGCCGCCTCGCTCGCGCCTGCGCTTCTGGCACTGCCAGCGGCCCTGCTGGCAATCAGCTTTTTGAGCCTGAACGGATTGCCCTGGTTTGTCGATCTGCATTTGGCGGCCGGGCTGGCGCTGGTGTTCCTGGCCGCACTGCGTTTCTGGAGCACGCTGCGGCGAATCCACTGGTGCACACCCGCACTGAATACACCACAAGCTTTGGCCATCTGGCCGTGGGAACGCAGCGATGCCTGGCTTGAAGCGCCGCTGGACCGGTTGATTGACGCGCTTGAACGCCACGCGCCTGACTGTCGCATCGTCATACCCGACACCAACGTCACATGGCCCAACACCCTGCGCTGGCCAGAACTGGCGCGCTGCATGGCCGTGGTGGGGCCCCATGATGCGCTGGTGGCAGCACGCGCAAAACTGGAACCCTCGCTCATGCGCCTGGCAGTACGTAGCGGCGAGCTGCTGTTGCTGGACCTGCCTACTAACCGTGAGCGGTTGGCCACCGCCGTCTGCAGTGCGTGGTCAAACCTGCAAAATTCAAATACTCCCCCGAATGAAAGGCGTACAAAATGAAATTCATGATGCGGTTCAAACCCGGTTGGATGCTGCTGGGCCTGTTGATGAACGCAGGTGCCACGCTGGGCGCAAATGCGCAACCGGCCACTGACACCATGCCAGATCAAAACCTGACCGTACTGCGGGCGACCGAGTTGCGGGCCGACAAGCTGGCATCGGCTGTGGTGCTGGGCCGACTCTCGGCGGGTGCTGCGATACGGCTAATCAGTGTCGAAGGCGGATGGGCCCAGGTCGAAGCCAGCGCAGCACCCGCCCGCGCCGGCGCCAGGTTGACAGGCTGGTTGCGTGCCAGCACCGTGAGCTGGCAGACAGGCGGCTCAATCGCGGCGGGCTTGGCCAGCGGACGCGAATCCAGTGGTAACACTGCGTTGACGTTAGGCGTGCGGGGCCTGCCACCGCGTGTGAATCGCCATGCACTGATCATTGGCATCAGCCGCTATGCGGATCCAGTCAACCCCCCACTGCCCGGCGCTCGGATTGACAAACAGTCGGCCACGCAAATGGCACAGGCCATGCAAGTACCACTGAGCAATATTCGCTATTTGCAGGACGAACAGGCCACCGGCAACAACATTCGCCAGGCATTGCAGGAGTTGACCGACCGGGTGGAGGATGGGGACCGGGTCTTTATCCACTACTCCGGCCACGGTACCCGCTACAACGACCCCGCAGCCGGTGGCTGTGTCGAAGCCTTGATGGCCTATGACGGAGGGCACAGCGGCATGATCACCAACCGCGAAATGGCCGACATGCTCAAGACCATTACCAACAAAACTGACAAGCTGTTTGTCATGTACGACGCCTGCCACTCCGGCGGCGTGGTGCGCACCGCATCCAGCGTGCGCACACGCGGCTTCAGCAATGCCAACGACGAGGGTCTCTTACGCCCGAAATTTGCGAGCATCTCCGAGGAATGCGGCAGACCGGTGAATGTCAAGGCCCGTAACCTGCTGGTCGAGGCGGTGGTCAAGGGCGCATTGCCGCAAGACATCATCCACGTGAGCGCCTCGCGTGACAACGAGATCAGTTTTGACGATGAACTCAAGGGAGGACTGGCCACCCAGTACATGCGCGACTGCATGCTGCGCGAGGCCAAAGACCTGGACAACTCCGGCGCCATCACCATGGACGAAATCAGGCAGTGCGCGCAGGAAAAGATCAACAAACGCATGGCCAATGATGTGAACTACAAGCCGCACAATCTGGTGCTCAACGGCAATGCGGCCTTTGTACCGGCCTGGTTCAGCCAGAGCGACACCGCCGTGGCAACCGTTGCCGCGCCGGCAGCCGCAACCCCGGCCACGCCCGTCGCCGCGCCCTCGGCGCCACCGGCGTCCACCCCTGCGCCAACAGTTTCACCCCCAACTCCACCGATCGCCGCTGCCGCCTTGACCGGTGCGCAAGCCTTGCGCCAGATGCTGGATCAGGCCGATGCCAAACGCCGCGTGCAGGTGACCCTGAGCAAGAACAAGCTCAAAATTGGACAGGACGCGATGGACTTTTCGGTTCAATCCGAGCGGGCCGGTTTCGTCTATGTGGCGCTGGCCGGCTCCGACAACAAGTCGGTCTATTTGCTGTTTCCGAACGACCTGGACCAGAACAACAAGATTGAGGCGGGTCAGCAGCTTTTGCTGCCGCGCCCCAACTGGCGCGTCAAGGCGGATGGCCCGCCGGGCATGGACAACCTGCTGGTGATGGTGACGGATGCGCCGCGTGACCTGGCACCATTGGCCGCCAGCAAGGCCGGCCCTTTCGTCGCGTCGCTTAACGATGCGCAGGGGCGAGCCAAGCTCGGCTCGCTCATGACCACTGCAAAAGGGGCGCCCAGCCAGTCCTGCACCAGTGCAGCGGCACGGCAGAAAAATCCGCTGTGTTCAGATGCCTATGGCGCCGCCATGGTGACCGTTGAGGAGACAAAATGATGCGTTCAATAACTCGACTGATTGCTCTTAGTTTGATAGCACTCTGCGCAACATCTGCGGGGGCTCAAAGCCCAAATGGCTTCAATTCCACGGCGCCGTCCGGGAACTGGCTGGTCACCGTCGATGAGGTCATTCAGTTCCAGGGACGGGAAGGCTTTGATGCGCCACCCGCGCTGCGCCCGCGCGCCCAGGTGCCGCTGATCGACATCATCAAGCCCGAGCCCGCGCCAGACCTCAAAGTCAAGGCCCCATTTGGCATTACCGTGCACTTCACCGGACAACCCGATTCCCCCATCGACCCCGCCACATTCAAGGTCATGTATGGAGCCTTGAAGTTGGACATCACCGGGCGCATCACCAAGTTTGTCAAAGTCACGAAAGACGGGTTTTCGCTGGAGAACGCACAAATACCCGTCGGTCGACACCGCCTGACCCTGCAGGTGCAGGACGAGAAGCAACGCCTTGCCGAGCGTGAGTTGCGGTTTGAAGTGGAGTAGTTTCTTACGGCAGCGCCCGGGCTACGCGAAACCCGAGATGGCTGGCGCTGCGTAAAACCGGATCAGACCGGTAGCACGGGTGCCCCCCCCCCGCCAAGCTCCACTGCCGGGAGCGCAATAGTCCATGCGGGTTGTCGCTGCAAGCGACACGGGTTTTACATTGATCTAGAACTATTTAAAAATGGCATACTTTGGACGCACGATCGAATCGACTCCTCTTTGTCGGGTTCGTATCGTCGAGTCGAAT
Organism: Rhodoferax sp.; assembly: GCA_021737865.1. Taxonomy (GTDB): domain Bacteria; phylum Pseudomonadota; class Gammaproteobacteria; order Burkholderiales; family Burkholderiaceae_C; genus Allorhodoferax. The sequence continues at coordinate 675 of JAIPDC010000042.1, read as the reverse complement.
TATATGAATCAGGGAGAAATCATGATGAAGGCTGAAGTCGAAGTAGACCATTCAAACAACCGAACAAATTGGATTAGAAGAGGTATATTTGCGATGACAACCAGTTTAATACTGGTTGCTTGCGGTGGGGGTGGAGGAGGCGGGAACGCAGCAACCCCTACCACAGCCCCCAACACAACCGATAACGCCACTATTGGTGGGGGTGGAGGAGGCGGGAACGCAGCAACCCCTACAGCCCCCAACACAACCGATAACGTCACTATTCAGACTGCAATGGTGGATAGCTTGGGGCGCCAGGTTGCAGAGAGTGATTTTGGTGGTGGTGATGGTGGCGCAGCCGGAGCTGACGGCTCTGCGGGCGATGGCGCGCCCATTGCCAATGCGCCGGTCGTCCTGACTGACAACGCCGGTCATACCGCCACGGCGATCACAGACGCAGAGGGTTACTACCGCATAAACATCAAAGGATTCACGCCACCATTTGTTGTCAAAGTTACGCGCAGCGATGGTACTGTTTGGTACTCACATTCCACGACAGACGTCAAGACACGCGGCTTTGTCACCATCAACCTTACGGGCTTGACCGACAAGGTGGGGGGCTATGTTGCCGCTGCAGCTAATGTTGCTGGCGGCGCGGCCGGAGTTACACCCTCCATATTGGCGACCAACCCTAAT
>JAIPDC010000041.1 GCA_021737865.1 Rhodoferax sp. | reverse complement strand
GTGCGGCCATGATGTTGACCTGACCACTGAACATGGCCTGCATCACGAGGCCCTGTACTGCGCCCAAAAACAGCACGGCCGCAGCTGGGAGATCAGTGTCTGGCAGCAGCAGGTTTTGCGCTTGCGCGCGTTGCAGCAGACCCATGACCAACAGGCGGTACTGGTGCATCAGGGCGCGCACCCGGGCCTTGAGCGGTGTGTCCTGGGCATGCTGCAGTTCCTGGAAAACAACCCGCGGTACGCCAGGGTGTGTCATAACAAAGTTCACATGCGCGGCAAAGATGGCTTGCAGCGCATGCAGGGCCGGTAGCGGTTGGCCGTCCGTACCGTTTGCAGCGTCTTGAAGTTGCGTCAGCAGGGTGTTCGTCGCCCAGTCCAGCACGGCCAGCCAAATGGCTTCCTTGCTGGCAAAGTGCCTGAATACGGCACCTTGTGTGATGCCAACCGCGCGCGCAAGGTCGGCGGTGGTGATGTCTGCAGGGTTGCGCTGTGCCGCCAGCAGCAGCGCAGCAGCAACCAGTCCGGCGCGGCGGACTTCGGTGGCTTGCTTTGGCACTCTGGCTATTAATTCCATATCTAATGAAGTAATTGATGAATTACTTTTAGTGTATCCGTTTTTCGGGTGACATGGCGAATAGCACTTATGGGCTTGTAAGACCAGCGCGCAGCGACCCGTGACACAATCTGTCTGCGCCTCAATGCCGCGGTGCCAAACCTGAAGCGATCCCGCAGACCATGATTCCTATCAAAACCGAATCTGCCTGGAAAGGCACTTCTGATTGCCGCGCCTGTGGCATTCGGGATATGGTGCTGTTCGCCGATCTGAACGAAGACGACTTCAAGATGATCCACGCACCGGTGGACGACCTTGAGTATTCTTTGGGCACCGCGCTGTTTCACGAGGGCGAGTCTGCTCTAGGGATTTTTACCCTGCGCAAAGGCATCATCAAGCTGGTGCGGAACACGCCCGATGGTCGCCAGCGCATTGTGCGGGTACTGCGCCCCGGTGACGTGGCGGGGCTTTCTGCCCTGGCCAGCGCCCAGTATGACTGTGACGCAGTGGCGTTGACCGATGTCTTCGTTTGCCGGGTCCCTCTGGCAGTGGTTCATACTTTGCAGGCCCAGTCACCGCGTTTGCATAAGAAACTGATGGAGAAATGGTCGGGCGCACTCAAAAATGCCGACGACTGGGTGGTCAATATCAACTTTGGCTCGGCGCGCAACCGGGTGAGCAACTTTGTGCTCAAGATGCGCGACGACGTCGATCAGCAGATTGTCACCCTGTTCGCCAGGGAGGACATGGGAGCGATGATGGACCTGAAGATGGAAACCGTCAGCCGCGAGATCAGTGCGCTGGTGCGCGAGGGTGTTCTGGAGCCCCAGGACAAGAGCGGCAGAGTCTACCGAATCCTGAAACTCGACGCACTACAAGCGGCCTGATTTGAGGCCGCTGGCGCCTCTTATCGGCCGGCTTTCGCAGCGGCGGCAGCGTCCTCCGCCATCTTGCGTTTGAAAAAACGCAGGAAGAACACGCCCATGCCGAGCATGAAAATAATGCCACTGATGCTCATCAGGCCGTAGTCGGTAGTAAACAGGTCAGAAACCAATTTCATGGAAGTTGCTCCAGTAAGTAATGCCGCGAGTGTGCAGCCAAGTGATGCGGTGCGTCTTGATATAGGTCACAGCTTGGTTAGGCCGCGAACCTGAGTGCCGTGCGCCCCAAGGAGGTCGAAGTGGGTGTGCATCACGGTCAATGCACCGCTCTGGCCCGACAAGTGCCAGATGCCAACGACCAGTCGCTACGCCGTGTCCCGTGGTTGACCGGGGCGGACTGCCGCCGCCTCTTCAGGCGTTTCAATGGTTGCGCGGGGACGGTCACCATGCGAAACGGGGTAACTGTCCGCAATGTAGGCCGGCCCTTTCATGACCATAACAATGACGCAGCCAATGGCGACCGTGATCACCATGGTCCAATGAAATACCAGCACAGCGCCTACGAAAAAGTCGGCCATTTGCAGCCAACGCGCTTGTGACCCGCTGGCGTCTGGTTCGGTCGTGACATGCAGAGCGAGTAGCGCCAGCAACGGCAACACGGTGCCCAGAAGCGCGATCATGGGCAACTTGCGCCACAGTGCCCATTCGAGGCCGCTTGCGGCGCGTACGCTATGGGGGATTTTTTGTAACCAGTTCATGGAGATGATCGCCCTAATATTGGTTAAAAGACCCTCTAGCCCTTGCAGGCAGAGCGTGAGCAGCTATAGACTTTGTAGCGCATCTCGAAGTTTCAGGTGGATGCCGCCAAACCCGCCATTGCTCATACAGAGAATATGGTCGCCGGGGAGAACCCGTTGCATGACTTGGGCGATGACCTCGTCCACGGTGGGGGCTACCAGTGCCTTGTTGCCCATGGCGGACAGGGCGGCAGCGGCATCCCAGTCCAGTCCGCCGGAGTGGCAGAAAGCCAAGTCCGATTCCTCCAGGCTCCATGGCAACTGCGACTTCATGGCGCCGAGCTTCATGGTGTTGCTGCGCGGCTCAAAAACGGCAAGAATGCGCGCCGTGCCGACCTGGCGCCGCAGACCATTGATGGTGGTACGGATCGCGGTCGGGTGGTGCGCAAAGTCGTCGTAGATGGTGACGGGTGCAGTAGTCGCGTCGGGGCTTTGCTTCCCATGCAAGGTAACGCGGGCGCGCACTTCCATGCGCCGTTTGACGTTTTCAAAGCTGGCCAACGCACTGGCGGCCACGTCGGGTGCGACGCCTACGTGTTGCGCAGCCGCGATGGCTGCCAGCGCGTTGAGTTGGTTGTGCATGCCGCCAACCGCCCATTCCACGCGCCCGACGGTTTGACCTGACTGCTGCACATCAAAGGCGGTGGGCTCGCCCAGGGCCGTGAAGTCGCTGACGGCACTGCCAAACGTGCGAACTTCACTCCAGCAGCCCTGGTGCAAAACACGGGTGAGGCTTTCCTCCAGTCCGTTCACAACGATGCGCCCGCTTGAGGCAATTGTGCGGACCAGATGATGGAATTGACGCTCAATGGCGCCCAAGTTGTCAAAGATGTCGGCGTGGTCGAACTCCAGGTTGTTCAAAATTGCGGTGCGGGGGCGGTAGTGAACAAACTTGCTGCGCTTGTCGAAGAAGGCGGTGTCGTATTCGTCCGCCTCAATCACGAAAAGAGGGCGATGTGACGGCCGAGGGCTCTGCTCCGTGTCCCCCGCCCGCTTTGCGGGCTCCTCCTTTACCTGCGCAGACCCCTCGGCCGTCCCACCACCCAGACGCGCCGAGACGCCAAAGTTCAAGGGAACGCCACCCACCAAAAAGCCTGGTTGCAGTCCTGCACTTTCCAGAATCCAGGTCAGCATGGCCGTGGTGGTCGTTTTGCCGTGGGTGCCGGCAACCGCCAGCACATGGCGGCCTTGCAACACATGCTCGGCCAGCCACTGCGGCCCGCTGGTGTAGGGCGCGCCCGCGTCCAGAATCGCCTCCATCAGAGGGAACTTGGCACCACCGTCTGGCCGGCGCGCACGGCTAACCACGTTGCCGACCACAAACATATCCGGCTTCAATGCCATTTGGTCGGCGCCAAAGCCTTCGATCAAATCAATACCCAAGGCTCGCAATTGGTCGCTCATGGGCGGATAAACGCCGGCGTCACATCCCGTGACCCGGTGCCCGGCCTCACGGGCCAGCGCCGCAAGACCGCCCATAAATGTGCCGCAAATGCCAAGAATATGAATATGCATGAAACCATTTTACGTGCCACATCTGGGGTCGGTGATGCGGGCACGGGGGGTGCAAAATACGGATATGGATTCACTGAAACAGGAAATTGCTGCCGTCGCCGCGCGCATGGTGGTCGAAGAGGGGTTGGAGTTCGGTGCCGCCAAAAGGCGCGCCCTCAAGCAGATGGGTCTGCCACCGCGGACCGCTTTGCCTGACAACGACCAGTTGGAGGCCGAAGTGGAAGACTACATCGCGATCTTCTGCGCCGACACGCAACCGATTGAACTGCGGGCTTTGCGGGAACTGGCGTTGGATTGGATGCAGCGGCTGGAGCGCTTTCGTCCACATATTGCCGGGCCGGTATGGCATGGAACGGCAACCCGGCGCTCCGATATCTACCTGCAATTGTTTTGTGATGACTCCAAATCAGCGGAAATCGAACTGATTGGAATGAATGTGCCGTACGAGCCGCGCACTGTTCCGGGCTTTCACGGTGACAATGTGGACGCTCTGAGCGTGCATGTTTACTGCAAAGCACTCGAAGAGCATGTGGGGCTCCACCTGCTGGTCTACGACTTTGACGACTTGCGCGGAGCCCTTCGGCCCGATGCCCGGGGTCGGCGTCCGCGTGGGGATTTGGCAGCCTTGCGCGCTTTGCTGCATGATGTGGCGCCATGACAAACCTCCATTCCGACCCGGCCCAGCCAACCAAACTCCCCGAGCAGAATGCCCACTCACCCAACCGCCGTTTGCTAGTGGGGGCCACTGCGGCTTCTGCGGCCGCATTGGGCGCCGGATTCGCCGTGTGGCGATTTCAGGCCCCTGCGGCTCCTGCTGCGATGCCACCGGTTGAGGGGTTTTGGTCCCTGCAGTGGGACACGCCACAGGGCACGCGGTTGTCGATGGAGTCCTTTCGGGGGAGACCGCTGTTGATCAACTTTTGGGCTACGTGGTGCCCGCCTTGCGTAGAGGAATTGCCGTTAATTAACGACTTCTATCGCCAAAATAAGTCCAACGGATGGCAAGTTCTTGGACTGGCAGTAGATAAGTTGCCACCTGTGCAGTCATTTCTGCAAAAAATGCCGTTGGAATTTCCGGTTGGCATGGCCGGCATGGCAGGCGCCGAGTTGGGTCGCGGTTTGGGGAATCTTGCCGGTGGATTGCCGTTCTCAGTCGTAATCAACGGGGCCGGGGCGGTCGTGCAGCGAAAATTGGGTCGATTGACGCCATCGGATTTATCCACCTGGCTTCGACTAAAATAGGCCGCCAGCAGGGATGCTGCGGTCATTTTGTTGGAACAAGGACCGCCCCGCGGCGGGGACTTGAAGAAAATTGCAAGCCGATGTGGGTATGATGTGGGAAATTATCGAAAGATGATGATTTTGCTGTAAATTAGCCTCATTATATAAAGACCGTTGGAGATACTATGGATCTACGCAAACTCAAAACCCTGATCGATCTGGTCTCGGATTCCAATGTTTCGGAACTTGAAATTACCGAGGCGGAAGGCAAGGTTCGAATCGTTAAGGGTGGTGGCGCCATGGTGCACAGCTATGCTCCGGCTCCCGTTTACGCCGCACCGGCTCCCGTTCCGGTGGGTGCCGCGCCCGTGGTGGTCGCACCTGTTGAAGCGGCGGAAGTCGGTCATACAGTCAAGTCGCCGATGGTGGGTACGTTCTATCGTTCGTCATCCCCGGGTGCCAAGGCCTTTGTCGAGATCGGCTCCGTGGTCAAGGAAGGCGAGACGATTTGTATCATTGAGGCCATGAAAATCCTCAATGAAATTGAGGCCGACAAGGCGGGCACTATTTCGCGCATTTTGTGCGACAACGGACAGGCCGTTGAGTACGGCCAGCCGTTGTTCATTATTGAGTAAGCGGCTCCAGACATTCCCATGTTCAAAAAAATTCTGATCGCCAACCGCGGCGAGATTGCATTGCGAATTCAGCGCGCCTGTCGTGAATTGGGCGTCAAGGCGGTAATGGTCTACTCCGAGGCCGACAGGGACGCCAAGTACGTCAAATTGGCCGACGAGGCCGTGTGCATCGGACCGGCCCAGTCGGCCCAGAGTTACCTCAATGTGCCGGCCATCATTTCGGCGGCTGAGGTGACCGATGCGGAAGCCATTCACCCGGGCTATGGTTTTTTGAGCGAGAACGCAGACTTTGCCGAGCGGGTCGAAAAGAGCGGCTTCCAGTTTATTGGTCCGACGCCGGACTCGATCCGCATCATGGGTGACAAGGTATCGGCCAAACAAGCCATGATTCGCGCTGGTGTGCCCTGTGTGCCGGGGTCCGAAGGCGAGTTGCCGGATGACCCGGCGCTTATTCGACGCATGGCCAAGGCGGTGGGCTACCCGGTGATCATCAAGGCGGCAGGCGGCGGTGGCGGTCGTGGCATGCGCGTGGTGCATACCGAGGCCGCGTTGATCAATGCCGTTGCCATGACCAAGGCCGAGGCGGGTGCTGCCTTTGGCAACCCGGCGGTATACATGGAGAAGTTTCTCCAGAACCCCCGCCATATCGAAATACAGATATTGGCTGACAAGCACCGCAATGCGGTGTACCTCGGCGAGCGCGATTGCTCCATGCAGCGGCGCCACCAGAAGATACTGGAAGAGGCTCCGGCACCGGGCATCAACCGCAAGCTGATTGAGCGCATCGGAGAGCGTTGCGTGGCTGCCTGCAAGAAGATTGGCTACCGCGGTGCCGGAACATTTGAGTTTCTCTATGAAGATGGTGAGTTCTATTTCATCGAGATGAACACGCGAGTGCAGGTGGAGCACCCGGTGACGGAGCTGATAACGGGCATTGATATCGTTCGCACCCAGATCATGGTGGCAGCGGGTGAGAAGTTGCCGTTTACCCAGCGCCAGATCGAGATCCGAGGCCATGCCATCGAGTGCCGTGTCAATGCTGAAGATCCGTACAAATTCACACCTTCTCCAGGGCGCGTGACAACGTGGCATGCCCCTGGCGGGCCCGGCGTGCGCGTCGACTCGCACGTCTACACCAACTATTTTGTTCCACCCAACTATGACTCGATGATCGGGAAAATCATCGTCCATGGGGACACCCGCGAGCAGGCCATGGCGCGCATGCGCACGGCGCTGGCGGAGACGGTTGTCGAAGGGATCAACACCAATATTCCTTTGCACCGCGAGTTGATGGTCGACGCCAAGTTCATGAATGGCGGCACCAACATTCACTATCTTGAGCAGTGGCTTGACGAGCGCAAGCGCTAAATCGATGGCATTGTTTGAATTGAGCTTGATGTGCCCCGAAGACCGGGTGGAGCATCTCAGCGACGCGCTGGATGCGCTGGACGCATTGAGCGTCAGTGTGGAAGATGCTGATGCACAAACCGATGCGGAGCAGGCCCTGTTTGGGGAGCCCGGCATGCCCGCACCCAAGGGCGGCTGGCAACGGTCACGGATCACGGCTTTGTTTGCTGAGGAAGCTTTGGCACGCGAGGCTGCGGCATTGTTGCCGGCCCAGGATTTTTTCACTGGCTGCGAGCTGCTTGCCATGGGCGCAGTGCCCGACCAGGATTGGGTGCGATTGACGCAGTCACAGTTTGCACCCGTTGAAATAACCCCCGAGTTCTGGATTGTTCCGACCTGGCATGAACCACCGGCACAGGCCAGACAGGTGATTCGCCTGGACCCTGGCCTTGCCTTTGGCACCGGGACGCACCCAACGACACGCATGTGCTTGCGCTGGCTCGCCAAACACCCGGGTCAAACCAGGGTGCTCGATTACGGCTGTGGATCAGGTATTTTGGCAATTGGAGCTGCCAAGTTCGGGGCCTGCGAAGTTGTGGCGGTTGACATTGATGCGGCGGCTGTCGAAGCCACCGGCTTGAACGCAGCGTCCAATGGTGTGACTTTGCATGCGGGCCTGCCCGATCAGGCTGTGGGTTTGTACGATGCGGTGCTTGCCAATATTCTGGCGACACCCTTGAAGGTTTTGGCTCCACTGCTGTGCGCGCATGTTGCGCCTGGCGGCCAACTCGTTCTGGCGGGCATCCTGGAGCGCCAGGCCGAAGAGCTCATGGCCGCCTATGCTGCGCACTGCCGCTTGGTCGTGGCAGACCATGAGGACGGCTGGATACTGATGACCGCCACGCTGTAGCACGCGTTGTCGGGTCTCTACAATGCCACGCTGATGAGCCTGATTACCAAATGCCCTGCGTGTGCCACGATGTTCAAGGTCGTTCCGGACCAGCTACGCGTGTCCGACGGGTGGGTGCGGTGTGGTCAGTGCGCCGAAGTTTTTGATGCCAACCTGAACTTGCAGGATGGGGACACCCCGGACGCTGCCGCAACGGGCTCGGTGCCTGAGAAGATCGACGTTGCACCGCCGCCACCTGAATCCGCTGACTTGCCCGAGGTCGACGAAGGTCTTGGCGATGCCCCGTTTCTTGCTGTCAGCGCGCATGCTTTGCATTTTGAACCGGAAGCGCTTTCCGAGCAGTTCATCGAACCGCATCTGGACGCGACTGATTTGGAAGCACCCGGTGCGTTGCAGCAAGCCGCAATAGAAGATGACTCGCTGGTCGCCAGCAATGAGCTTGAGCATTCATTCTTGCCGCCGAAGGGTGCGTCGATCTGGATGATGCGGTCAGTGCGTGTAATTCTGGCATCTTTGTGCGTTGTGCTGTGCCTGCTTCTGGCGGCTCAAGTCGTCTTGCAGGAGCGGGACCGGATTGCGGCCACCGCGCCGACCACCAGGCCGTTTTTCGATGCAATGTGCCGTGCTGTGGGTTGTGCGGTTGCGCCGTTTCGACAAATCGAATCCGTGGTGATTGACAGTTCTTCATTCACCAAAGTGCGTTCTGACGTCTATCGATTAGGATTTTCGTTCAAGAACACGGCACAGATCAGCATTGCTACGCCGGCACTCGAGTTGACTTTGACAGATATGCAGGATCAGTCCGTGATCCGTCGCGTTTTTATGGTCACTGAATTTGGCGATTCAGCGGCGGTGATGGAGGCTGGCGCAGAGCTTTTGGTCAGCGTGCCCATCAGCGTCAAGGTGGCGGGGAATTCTGAAAAAATTGCCGGATACCGGCTGCTGTCGTTCTACCCGTAAAAAAGCCCGGAACCTTGCGGCGCCGGGCTTTGACATTTAACAACGTGCCGGTTACGGCTTGTTGGATGTCGGGAAAGGCCATGCAGCCTGCGGGTTCAGAGTGGTCTGAGCAGCAGGCGCGGCAGGTGCCGACGCTGCCTTGGCAGCGGGTGCTTTCGCGGCTTTCTTCGCAGCCGGCTTTTTGGCTGCTTTTTTAGCGACTGGCTTTTTTGCTACTGCAGCCTTCTTGGCAACAGCGGCTTTCTTGGCCGGAGCCTTTTTAGCGGCTGCTTTTTTAGCCGGTGCGGCCTTCTTGGCGGGTGCCGCTTTCTTGGCTGCTACCTTCTTGGCTGGAGCTGCTTTTTTAGCCGGTGCGGCCTTCTTTGCAGCTACCTTTTTAGCCGGAGCAGCTTTCTTTGCGGGGGCTGCTTTTTTAGCAGCTACCTTTTTAGCCGGAGCAGCCTTCTTTGCGGGGGCTGCTTTTTTCGCAGCTACTTTTTTCGCTGGCGCAGCCTTTTTGACTGGTGCAGCTTTCTTTGCGGGAGCGGCCTTCTTAGCGGCCGGTTTTTTTGCAGTTGCCATAAATTTCTCCTTGATCAATTTACAAAGAGCACTTCCAGCCCGTTGGTCGGAAGGAAGCGATTCATGTGGTTGGGCTGGTTCCCAGCGACATGAATGGGGTGACGCCCATCCATTGACTCGGCTACGCGGAGCGAATGGATAGGTGAAATGTTGCGGAGCATAGTCAGTATCAGTCCCAAGAAAGGGCTCCGCCGGATTGGTATTCAATGACGCGTGTTTCGAAGAAATTGCGTTCTTTCTTCAAGTCGATCATTTCACTCATCCAGGGAAATGGGTTCTCTTCATTTGGAAACAGAGCCTCAAGTCCGATTTGGGTCGCGCGGCGGTTGGCGATGTAGCGCAGATAGCCCTTGAACATGGATGCGTTCATTCCCAATACGCCGCGCGGCATTGTGTCTTCGGCGTAGCGGTACTCCAGCTCTACAGCCTGCTCAAACAAAGTCTTTATCTCGGCTTTGAAATCTGCAGTCCAAAGTTGAGGGTTTTCCAGTTTCAGCTGGTTGATCAAGTCGATGCCGAAGTTGCAGTGCATGGACTCGTCACGCAGTATGTACTGGTACTGTTCAGCAGCCCCCGTCATTTTGTTCTGACGCCCCATTGCCAGAATCTGCGTGAAACCAACGTAGAAAAAGAGGCCCTCCATCAGGCACGCAAAAACGATCAACGACTTGAGAAGGGTCTGGTCAGCCTCCGGCGTGCCGGTGTGAAAGTGCGGGTCCATGATCGCCTCAATGAAGGGAATCAGGAACTGGTCTTTGTCGCGGATGGACTGAACTTCGTTGTAGGCGTTGAAAATTTCACTTTCGTCCAGCCCAAGAGATTCGACGATGTACTGGTAGGCGTGTGTGTGAATCGCCTCTTCAAAGGCCTGACGCAACAAAAATTGTCGGCACTCGGGCGCAGTGATGTGACGGTAGGTGCCCAACACGATGTTGTTGGCGGCAAGAGAGTCGGCAGTCACAAAAAAACCAAGATTGCGCTTGATGATGCGGCGCTCGTCCTCCGTCAGACCGTTGGGGTCTTTCCACAACGCGATGTCGCGCGTCATGTTGACTTCCTGCGGCATCCAGTGATTGGCGCAACTGGCCAGGTATTTTTCCCAAGCCCATTTGTATTTGAACGGGACCAGTTGGTTAACGTCGGTTTTTCCGTTGATGATGCGCTTGTCCGCAGCCTTCAAGCGAGGCGGGATACTGGTCTTTGGGGGAGAGTTTTGCACCCGCTCGGCCGGCAGATTGACTGTCGGCGTGAGCGCAAATTTTGATAACGATGAGGGCTTGACTTCTTCGTCCCAGGTCAACATAAATAATTCCAATCAGCGGATTATGGGAGCAGTGAAATGAAATGAAAAGTAATCATGCAATTCACCGCAAATATGTGTTGTTCAATTGCATCGCATGGCATCCAATGCGCGCTGTTGCATCACTGACATGACTCGCATGTTGGATCATCGAGGCCACAAAACTTGATGTCTGTTGCAATGTTGTTGGCCGTCTCCATTTGCTCTTTTGCCGCTGCTGCGGCGGCGTCCAGTGGGCTGGATGAGCGAATCGAACCTTTTGCGTCATTGCCTGAGGAAACCGCATTCATCTTGCCTGCGGTAACGGTGGACTTTTCAGCGTGCGTGGCTGACATGGTGCGAAGGTAGTAAGTGGTTTTCAGTCCGCGCAGCCACGCCAGCTTGTATGTCTCATCGAGTTTCTTGCCCGATGCTCCAGCCATGTAGATATTGAGTGATTGCGCCTGGTCGATCCACTTTTGTCGCCGTGCCGCGGCTTCGACCAGCCACTGTGTCTCGACCTCGAAAGCAGTCGCGTACAGTTGTTTGACTTCTTGTGGAACACGATCGATTGGGCCCAGCGATCCGTCAAAATGTTTCAGGTCCATCACCATGACGTCATCCCACAACCCCAGGCGCTTCAGGTCTTTCACCAAATAGCCGTTGACCACCGTGAATTCACCCGACAGATTGGACTTCACCGACAGGTTGCCGAAGCTGGGCTCAATGGATGCATCCACACCAATGATGTTGGAAATGGTGGCCGTGGGCGCGATCGCCACGCAGTTCGAGTTGCGCATGCCATCGACGGAGATCTTCTTGCGCAATGCATCCCAGTCCAGTGTGGCTGAACGGTCTACCTCGACATAACCGCCTCGGGCGCTGGTCAAAAGGTCCAGAGTGTCCAGAGGCAAGACGCCCTTGTCCCACAAGGATCCCTTGTAGCTCGAGTACTTGCCACGTTCTTTCGCCAGTTCAGTGGATGCCCAGTATGCGTAGTAACTGATTGCTTCCATCGATTCATCGGCGAATTGAACTGCAGTTTCGCTGGCGTAGGGGATGCGTAACTCGTACAGGCTGTCCTGAAAGGCCATGACGCCCAGGCCGACCGGACGGTGTCGCAGGTTGGAGTCGCGGGCCTTCTTGACTGCGTAGTAGTTGATGTCGATCACGTTGTCGAGCATGCGCATGGCAGTAGAAATTGTGCGCTGGAGCTTCGCGTGGTCGAGTGTGCCGTCTTTCAGATGCTGGCGCAGATTGACTGAACCCAAATTGCACACGGCTGTTTCAGTATCGGACGTGTTCAGTGTGATCTCGGTGCAGAGGTTGCTCGAGTGCACTACGCCGGCATGCTGTTGCGGCGATCGCACATTGCAGGCGTCCTTGAAGGTGATCCAGGGGTGGCCGGTTTCAAACAGCATGGTCAGCATCTTGCGCCACAGGTCGCTGGCCTGGATGGTGCGGGCGGGCTTGATCTCGCCGCGCACCGCCTTTTCTTCGTAGGCAACGTAGGCTCTCTCAAAGTCAGACCCAAACAAATCGTGCAGGTCGGGCACATTGTTGGGGGAAAACAGTGTCCAGGTTCCCTTCTCCATGACGCGGCGCATGAACAGATCGGGGATCCAGTTGGCAGTGTTCATGTCGTGGGTGCGGCGGCGATCGTCCCCGGTGTTCTTGCGCAGTTCCAGAAACTCCTCGATGTCCAGATGCCAGGTTTCGAGGTAGGTGCAGACTGCACCTTTGCGTTTTCCGCCCTGATTGACCGCCACAGCCGTATCGTTTACGACCTTCAGGAAAGGGACCACACCCTGCGATTCTCCATTGGTGCCTTTGATGTGCGCCCCAAGGGCACGCACGCGGGTCCAGTCGTTGCCCAGGCCGCCAGCGAACTTGGAAAGCAAGGCGTTTTCCTTGATGGACTCATAGATCCCATCCAGGTCGTCAGGAACGGTGGTCAGGTAGCACGAGGACAGTTGCGAGCGACGCGTGCCGCTGTTAAACAGGGTTGGCGTGCTGGACATGAAATCGAAGCGCGACAACACCTCATAAAACTCGATGGCGCGTGATTCACGATCAATCTCGTTCAGGGAAAGGCCCATGGCCACCCGCATGAAGAAAGCCTGTGGCAATTCAATCCGGGTTTTGCCTTCATGCAGGAAGTAGCGGTCGTACAGGGTTTGCAGGCCCAGGTAGTCGAACTGCAGATCCCGGTCTGCCTTCAGTGCTGCACCCAGACGGGGAAGGTCGAATTGCATCAGGCGCTCATCCAGCAGTTCGGCTTTCACGCCGCGCTTGATGAAGCCCGGAAAGTAGTCCGTGTAGGCCTGCGCCATGTCGCCAGGTGCAACATCGCGCCCCAGTACTTCTCGGGAGATGGTGTGGAACAGCAAGCGCGCTGTTGCATAGGTGTAGTCGGGGTCCTTTTCGATCAAGGTGCGCGCCGCCAATATCGACGCCTTGTACACCTCATCCATGGGAACACCGTCATACAGGTTGCGCATGGTCTCCGCCAGAATCGGCTCGGGTTTGACATCGCCACCCAATCCGGCGCAGGCCTGCTCGATCAAGGCCTTTACGCGGGTCAAGTCCAATACGATGCGTTGTCCCCCATCAAGCGCATGCAATACCGGGGTGATTGGTGCGATCTGGTCGGCTTGCCTGGCGCGTTCCTGGGTGCGGCGCTCCCGATAAAGCACATAGGCGCGCGCGATTTCATGGTGTTCGCCCCGCATGAGACCGAGCTCCACCTGGTCCTGCACATCTTCAATATGAAAGGTGCCGCCGCCTGGCCTGGAGCGAACAAGTGCACGAATGACCTGTTGGGTCAGCACATCTACCACTTCGCGAACGCTGGCTGATGCCGCCCCCTGGGTTCCATGCACTGCCAAAAAGGCCTTCATCATGGCCACCGCAATCTTGTTGGGCTCGAATGGGACAACGGCCCCGTTGCGGCGGATGATCTGGTAATGCGCCAGCAGGTTGACAGATCCGCTGTCTGCCACAGAATCATGATGCGCGGACAACATGGCCGTGGACCCTGGCGCGGTGGGGTTTGAAACAGATTGCATGAATTCCTCGTCTAAATCAAATTTTTATAGTGGTTGAGTGTGCTCGGCGACAGCCTTGCTGGAGACAAATCGCTGGAAGTCGATTGGGACTTGCCACACTATATATGGTGTGTGAAGTGCTTGCAAGCCACTACCTGTAGTGTATCGGATCAAAATCGACGAGCCGGCGACACAGTTCGAATTTGCGCGTTGAGCATTGCTCTTTGAAAACCATGTGCCTGCGCAACGCCGTGTGCACGCGCAGGCCTTGCCCCTTGTGGATTTGGTGAGGCAGACCCAATATTGACGCGGCTCGCCAAAGCAATTGCCTGTAAGAGCCTCAAGAAATATAGGCTTTTGCATTGAGGAGCTTCCGCCATACGGCGTGCTCCCGCGAATCGACCGCGCCAATCGAGAAGAACTATGTCGACGATTTTTTCAGAATGTGTGCGGGAAAACACTGATCGGCTAGTGCCAGCCTTTTTTGCAACAGCGTCCAGTCCATACCGGGGCCCGGGTCGGCCTTGCGCCCGGGCGCAATGTGCTCGTGTCCGGCTATGTGCTGGATGGGGTAGCGCTGGAACAGTGCCGGACACAGGGCAGCCAGTGATTCATATTGCGCCGGCGTGAAGTTGTCGCCTTCCAGGCCTTCAAGCTCGATACCAATGGAGTCGTCATTGCAGTTCTCGCGCCCCCGGTAGCGCGATGCACCGGCATGCCATGCCCTGTCATCGCAGCTTACAAACTGCCAGATTTCTCCGGTGCGCTGAATGTAGAAATGCGCCGAGACTTCCAGGCCCTCAATTTGCTTGAAGTAGGGGTGCGCCGACCAATCCAGTTGGTTGGTAAACAAGGCTTGTACTTCGCCGCCACCATAGACGCCTGGCGGCAGGCTGATGGAATGCAGGACGATCAGGTCAATGTGTGCGAGTTGCGGCCTGGGACCAAAATTTGGCGAGGTGAGCTTGCGTGCAAAACGGTACCAGCCGCCCTCCCAATTTCCGGCGTCTGCCGGGCAACTGTCACTCATCTGCCGCGTCATCCCGTGGGACATCGATTTTGAGCCGGGCGATGCGGTATCGGATCTGCCGCAGACTCAGACCCAATCGGCCCGCAGCCGAGGTTCGGTTGAAGCCGGTTTCCTGCAGTGTCTTGACCAGAATATCGCGCTCCTGCTGGTCAAGATGGCGCTGCAGATCGGTCGGGAGTGTTGTTTCGTCTTTGGGATCAAGGCCGGCCACCGGCGTGGCATCCAGAGGAGCCGGTGCGCTCGGCGTCGCCTG
Source organism: Rhodoferax sp. (assembly GCA_021737865.1). GTDB lineage: Bacteria > Pseudomonadota > Gammaproteobacteria > Burkholderiales > Burkholderiaceae_C > Allorhodoferax. The sequence continues at coordinate 6,820 of JAIPDC010000041.1, read as the reverse complement.
GACATCGTCCAGTTTCAAGGAGTCACCTTCACACAGTGCGAGGGCGCGGTGCAGCAGATTCTCCAGTTCACGCACATTGCCAAGCAGGGCCAATTGGGATAGTTGCTCCAGCGTACCCGGTGCCATGATGGGGACCGCTATTTGCGCCTCATCTGCGATACGGGTCAGCAACGCGTGACACAGCGCGGGCAGGTCTTCACGCCGGTCGCGAAGCGGAGGAATCACAATGTCGATCACATTGAGGCGGTAAAACAGATCTTGTCTGAACCGGCCGGTCACCACCTCGCTGGGCAAATCTTTGTGGGTGGCGCTGACAATGCGGACATCAACCGGTATCTCCTGCGTTGACCCGACGGGTCGCACACAGCGTTCCTGTATGGCGCGCAGCAGCTTTGACTGCATGGCGAGTGGCAGGTCCCCAATTTCGTCCAGAAAAAGCGTCCCCCCTGTTGCGGCCTGGAAAAACCCCTCGCGATCCTGGGTCGAACCGGTGAAGGCCCCTTTTTTGGAGCCGAAAAACTCGGTTTCCAGCAGGTTCTCGGGTATTGCGCTGCAGTTGACGGCAACAAAAGGGCCACTTGATCTGTGGCTGTTGGCATGCAGTGCAACGGCCACCAGTTCTTTGCCGGTGCCCGACTCACCCTGGATGAGCACGGGAGCCATGCTGCGGGCAACCTTGCTGATGCGTTCTTTCACGCTTCGCATGGCGGCTGAGTCACCCGCCAGCTTGGCCATCGCCAGTTGACCGGAACTCGTTGTATTGCCGGATTCGGCCGGTCTGGCGTCTGTTGCCCTGTTGTACGGACCGGGTCCGCTAATGGTGCCTTGAACTGCTGACGCAATGGCGGTTCGAAACTGCTTCAGATCGACCGGTTTGGTCAGGTAGTCAAAAGCCCCGGCCTTCAGAGATTCGACGGCATTTTCTGCCGAACCGTGGGCCGTGATGACGATGCACCGTTCAGGGCGCTTGCCGTTTCTCATATGGGTCAGGATTTCGATTCCCAGGCCATCAGGCAGACGCATATCTGTAATGACGACGTCAAAACGATGTGTGTCAATCAGGTGCAATGCATCCTGCACGCAACCCGCTGTTTCCACGCGATAGCCTTCCCGCAGGAGCGTGAGTTCGTACAGCGTGCGCAAATCGGGCTCATCATCGATCACCAGAACTTGTGCGTTGGTCAGTACAGAGGGGATTGCCATGGTGTTATGGGAAGTTCAGCTGTGTGTGCATTATCGGGCGCATCGGCGCGGCGCAGTGTTACGACAAACTCGTTGCCTTCAGTGGGTTGTCCGCGTGCAATTCGAATGTTTCGCTGGTAAATGATGGACGCATCGTGGCGCTCACAGAGTTCGCGACAGATAAAGAGACCCAGACCGCTGGAACGGCTATCTGAAGAAAAAAATGGTTCGAACAGGTGCCGCTCGACGGATAAATCCATCGGTGGCGCATCGCTCCAGATTGCGATGGTGGCGTGCCGTGCATCACTGGCGCTTGCAAAAACCTGGATTGCATCGTGAAACTCCTGCGTGTGCCGATGCGCGTTGTCCAACAAATTGACCAATACACGGCGCAGGTGCTCAGTGTCAAAGCGAACATCCGTCGTTGGGTCGTTGGCGTGAATGCTCAGTCGACCCTGCGCGCCGATTTGGGACGCCCAGTCACTGCAAATGCGCCGGATGGTGTTGTCCAGCGGCAAGGCGGGTATCAGGTAGGCCGTGTCGTAGGGCTGAACCCTGGAGACATTCAAGATGTCGTTGACGATTCTTTCCAGGCGCTTGGCATTTTGACTCACCATCGCTGTCAGTCTCTTGAGCTTCGGGTCGTTCACATCCTCCTCAAGCAGTGCGTTGGCCTGGGTGATGGCAGACAACGGATTGCGAATTTCGTGCGCCACGGCGGTGGAAAGTCGGCCCATGCCTGCCAACTTCTCAGTCCGCATACGGGCTTCCAGCTCGCGCTGGTCCTGAAGAAACAGTACACACAGACTTTCCCCTGCCGAGCCCTGCGGTGCCGCCAGCCGGGTGCGCACATGGACCCGCTGCGGCCCCTGGTGGCTGTGGCGAATCGTGACGTCTTCTTCATGGCTTTTTCCTGTGCCCATACTCAGCCGGGTCAGCCTGAGCAGGGGGAGCCATCCGGCCTCTTCCTTCAAATCGAACACCGTTGCATGGAGCGCTTGCTGGGACCCCAGCAACTGGCGTGCGGCCGGGTTGGCTGCGTGCACACAGCCGCGCTCATCGACGATCAGCACGCCGTCCGGCAGTGATTCGATCACCAGCTCGTTAACCTGCCGCTGAATGTTGGCGGCCAGTTGACTTTGCCGCGCCCTCAGACCTTCTGTTGTCAAACGGCTGGCCAGCTGGTTGGATAGCCATGCAATGGCGAAATAGCCGACCCCGCTGAGCGCCGGCTGCACAAAATAAGGCGCTGATTCGGTTGGGCTCTGCAGGTACGACCAGATCGAAACGCCCAGCATCAGCACCGTGATGCCGGCTGCCGTTCCCAAGGCAAGCCGCATCGAACCCAGCACCGATGCCACCAGCACCGGCAAGGCAAACAATGGCGTGTAGTTGATGGTGCTGATACTGGCGCCACCACCTTGAATCAGTTGCAGTGCGGAAAAGGTCAAAAGATCGATGCCGACCAGCGCACCCCAGACCCGGTTGAAGGATTGGCCCAGGGGGCGGGGCTGAATGAACAATTTGCTGGCCAGGGTGCCCGCAAGATAGGCCGCACTGATCGCGATTTGCGTCTGACTGTGCGAAGTTCCCGTCACATACAGGGCGGTTTGCAGCGTGACCAGCACAAAACCGAGTAGCAGCCGCGCGGTCATGAAGCCCTGCCACTGGCGGGACATTTCGTGCGTGGTATCCAAGTTTCCAGCGACCGCATCGGCCGCGCCGGGATTGAGCCACGACTGGGTGACCGCCGCTTGCGTCACTCAAGGCTCCATCGTGAGCCGATGGGCATGGCTGCAATAGCGCCCCAGTTTGCCGGTTACCGCCTCGTTTGCCGGTAAATGCAAGCCGCATTGGCGGCACTGAACCATCTCGGTTGAAACCGTGCTTCCGGTGTTGGAGTTCTTCTTTTCGAGTTGCGCGGCCTCTCTCCATGCGCGCCACCTCCATGCGATGACAAGCACGACCAGAAATACCAGCAAAAATCTCATGGTGTCCGCCCCAGGATGATCTCCGTTACAAAACGTGAGCCAACGTAAGCAAGCAACAAAAAGGCTGATCCGACGTAAAGGACGCTCACCGCCTTCTTTCCGCGCCAGCCAAAGGCTGAGCGCCCTACCAGCAACAGAGCAAAGATCAACCAGGCCAGGGTTGAAAAAATGGTTTTATGATCCCATCGCCATCCATGCCCGCGGCCATACAACGCATCGCTGAACAAAAAGCCCGCCAGCAGTGTCGCGCTGAGCAACAGAAAGCCGGCTGCAACAAAGCGATAAGTCAGGCGCTCCAGTGTCAGAAGCGGGAGCCCGCTATGGGGGTCTTCGGCGTGGCGAATGCGGGCCTCTGCGCGCGTCATGAACCAGGCATGCACGGCGGCAATACCAAACAGGCCATAACATGCCACGCCAAATGCCAGATGCAGTGCCAGCCAGGCTGATGCAGCGACCGGCATCGGGCTGCCCGGGAAAAAGAAAGCCACCAGCACGGCGGCAGCACCCACCACGCAAAGTGTCCATCGCGTTGGGAGTTGCGGATAGATGCGGCTTTCGACCGCATAGACTGCGGCCACGAGCCAGGCCGTGACCGACATGGCAGGTGCAAAGCCAAAGTGCGGAGTTTCGCCCAACAGTGTGATGGCCAGTACGGTGCCATGCAAAAGCCACGCGAGTCCGACCCATATGCGCGAGGAGCGATCACTCAGGTGCGTTGACCACACGGCGGGCCATGCATAGGCGGTTGCGGCCAAAACCGACAAAATCAGGCTAAGGGGGGGCGCACTGGCTAAAATCATGGGTACAGTTTAGCGTTTTGCTTTCTGCACCGGTAACCATTCATGGCCTCAGCCCTCTCCGACAAACTTTCCCGCCTCGTCAAAGAAATGCGAGGCCAGGCCCGCATCACGGAGACCAACGTCTCCGATATGTTGCGGGAGGTCCGAATGGCCCTGCTCGAAGCCGATGTGGCGCTACCCGTGGTGCGGGACTTTGTGGCCCGAGTCAAAGAAAAAGCTTTAGGCCAGGAGGTGATGGGCTCATTGCAGCCTGGCCAGGTGCTGGTTAGCATTGTCAGCAAAGAACTGGCCGCGACCATGGGCGAGGGCGTGAGCGACATCAACCTGGCGGCCCAACCACCGGCCGTCATCCTCATGGCAGGCCTGCAGGGCGCTGGCAAAACAACGACCACCGCCAAACTGGCCAAACACCTGATCGAGAAGCGCAAAAAGAAGGTGCTGACGGTGTCGGGCGACGTTTACCGCCCTGCGGCCATTGAGCAGCTCAAGACCGTTACAGCCCAGGCGGGTGCCGAGTGGTTCCCCAGCACGCCTGACCAAAAGCCGGTCGACATTGGCCGCGCTGCGCTGGACTATGCCAAAAAGCACTTCTTTGATGTGCTGCTGGTCGATACTGCAGGGCGCCTGGCCATTGACGAAGTGCTGATGGCCGAGATCAAGGACTTGCACGCCGCCCTGAATCCGGTGGAAACCCTATTTGTGGTCGACGCCATGCAGGGCCAGGACGCCGCCAACACCGCCAAGGCGTTCAAGGAAGCATTGCCGCTGACCGGCATCATCCTGACCAAGACGGATGGAGACTCACGCGGTGGCGCGGCGTTATCAGTCCGCCAAATCACCGGTGCTCCGATCAAGTTTGCCGGAACCAGTGAAAAGCTGGATGGCCTGGAGGTGTTTGATGCAGAGCGCCATGCCGGACGCATTTTGGGCATGGGCGACATTTTGGCGCTGGTGGAGCAGGTGACTGCGGGTGTGGACATCGCCGCGGCACAAAAGCTGGCGGCCAAGGTCAAAAGCGGCGCCGGTTTCGATTTGAACGATTTTTTGGCCCAAATTCAACAGATGAAGCAGATGGGTGGTCTGTCCAGTTTGATGGATAAACTGCCTGCGGCGATGTCTGCCAAGGCTGGCCATGTGGACATGGAGCGGGCCGAGAAGGACATCAAGCGCAAGGAAGGCATCATCCACAGCATGACGCCGCTGGAGCGCCGCAAACCTGAACTCATCAAGGCCACGCGCAAGCGCCGCATCGCTGCGGGCGCCGGCGTGCATGTTCAGGAAGTGAACCGCATGCTCAAGGAGTTTGAGCAGATGCAGGACATGATGAAGAAGATGAAGGGCGGCGGCATGATGAAAATGATGAAGCGTCTGGGGGGCATGAAGGGCATGCCCAAGATGCCGTTTTAACCACCCATTTCAGAGGTTTTAGGCCTCTAGCCCACGTCGATCAAGCGTAAACAGCTATCAATTCGATAGTGTTTCGTCGTCGGTCAGCACCTCGCCGCGCAGTGTGTAAGAGCGTGTCTCGGTGATTTTGACATCCACCAATTGCCCCACCAACCGGGGCTGCCCGGCAAAATTCACCACCCGGTTGCAATCGGTGCGGCCCATCAGTTCACCGGCGTCACGCTTGCTGGTTCCCTCCACCAGAATGCGCTGCACCGTGCCCAGGCGGCTTTCGCTAATGCGGGTGATATTGGCGTTGATAGCGCCCTGCAGGTGCTGCAGTCGGCGCAGCTTGACATCGTGCGGCGTGTCGTCATGCAGATTGGCCGCCGGCGTGCCGGGCCGTGGGCTGAAGATGAAGCTGAAACTGTTGTCAAAACCGACGTCGTCGATCAGCTTCATCATCTTGCCGAAGTCGTCCTCGGTCTCGCCCGGAAAGCCGACGATGAAGTCCGAACTCATCGCCATGTCCGGGCGAATAGCGCGCAACTTGCGCACGGTGCTCTTGTATTCCATAGCGGTGTAGCCGCGCTTCATGGCCATCAATATTTTGTCGCTGCCGTGCTGCACCGGCAGGTGCAAATGGCTTACCAGCTTGGGAAGCTTGTCGTAGGCGGCAATGAGAGACGGTGTGAATTCGTTGGGGTGGCTGGTGGTGTAACGCAGACGCTCAATGCCGGGAATGTCGGCCACGTACTCCAGCAGGGTGGCAAAGTCTGCCACTTCAGCGGTATTGCCCATGGGCGCACGCCACGCATTCACGTTTTGTCCAAGCAGGTTGATTTCCTTCACACCCTGGTCAGCCAGGCCAGCCACCTCGACCAATAGATCTTCAAACGGACGGCTGACTTCTTCGCCGCGGGTGTAGGGCACCACGCAGTAGCTGCAGTACTTGGAGCAGCCCTCCATGATGCTCACAAAAGCCGATGCGCCGTCAACTTTGGCCGGTGGCAAGTGGTCGAATTTTTCAATTTCCGGGAAGCTGATGTCGACCTGCGGCCGGTTCAGCGCCTTGCGGGCGTTGAGCATCTCGGGCAGGCGGTGCAGGGTTTGCGGTCCAAACACCACGTCCACAAACGGGGCCCGTTTGATGATCTCGGCTCCTTCCTGGCTGGCAACACAGCCGCCGACACCGATGAGCACACCCTTCTTCGCCAGATGGCGGACGCGGCCCAGGTCGGAAAAAACTTTCTCCTGCGCCTTTTCGCGCACCGAGCAGGTGTTGAACAAAATCAGGTCTGCTTCGTCCACGTTCTGAGTTGGCTCATAACCCTGTGCGGCGCCGAGGACGTCGGCCATCTTGTCAGAGTCGTACTCGTTCATCTGGCAGCCAAAGGTCTTGATGAATACTTTTTTGGTCATGGCGAGGGATTCCGAAAATGCTATGAATTTAGTAGCTTC